>JALYYN010000110.1 GCA_030946525.1 Actinomycetota bacterium
GTGAGGTCGAAGAGGGCGAAAGTGGCCAAGGTCTGGCCATGGCTGTCGGTCGTGTGCTCGACGATCGGCAGCTCGGTCGTGTTGCCGAGGATCTCGTCCAGAGTGAAGGTGGCGTCACGTTCGGTCGTGACCACGATCTGGGTGCCGAACGTTGAGTACTGGTCGGAGATGTGGGTGTAGCTGGTGAGCCCCTCGTGTATGAAGTAGCGCGACAGTGCCCTGCCGGTAAGGGACTTGCCCCGCATGGGCATGCGCAGGCCGTCCGAGGACGACAGGGTGCCGCCGCCCTGGGACGCAGCGAGGGGATGGCGGTGGTGGGCGTTGACGATGGCGGCGTTGGCCGCCCGCAGCGTGTCCTCCCGGAGGTACCACCGGATGGTCCAATCGATGGTGTCGGCCGAGATGCCGGTCAGCTCGGCCATGCGGGTGGAGCCGAAGTTGCAGGCCAGCGACAGGATGGCGGCGTAGAGGTTGCGGCGGTGCTCCAGCTCGGGGTGGCGGGGACTCGCCCCGCCGGCGTGGGTCAGGTAGGCGGAGAAGCCACTCTCCCGGTCCACCTCGATGAGCAGCTCGGTCAGGGGCACCCTCGGGAGCCGGGCCACCACGGCGTCGCGCTGGGCCAGGACCTCGGGGTCGATGACCTCGGCGGTCAGGGCCTTCAGGTGCAGCTGGCCGCTGGCGTCGATACTCACTGGGCTGTCGGGATCGGCGAGCAGGGCTTCGAGATCGTCGAGGTAGCGGCTCATCTCGGCGTCGACGGCCGTGAGCCGCTCTGTGAAGGTGGCCGGCATCTTGGTGAGCTCCATGACCTCGCCTCGCCGGGCCGGCCACGCCTCGACGGTGATGAGGTAGGAGGCGGGGTCGGCGTAGCGGCGGGAGCCCTTCACCCAGATCTCACCCGAGCGCAGGCCGCCCTGGAGGGCGAAGAGGACGCACAGCTCCCAGTAGTGCTTGTAGAGGTTCGCGTCACCGGCGGCACGGGCCGCGTCGAGATAGGGGCGCCAGCGGGCGGGGACGAAGTCCACCGGAGCGTCGTCGGGGACGTGGCGGCGCCCCCCGGCATTCATGGCCTGGAGCAGGACGACGGCGTCGAGCACCTCGCTGGGCGACACGCTGGCGGCGAAGGTCAGGGCGCCCAGCACCTGGGGGGCGAAGGAGCGGACGTGGGAGAAGCGGGCCTCCATGAGCTCCAAGTGGCCGCCGTCGCGGGGAAGGCGATCGTCCTCGCTCCTTGCTGCCCCGGCCAGACGCTCGGAACCCAATCCCCTCACCCCTGCGCCCACCGCGGCGTCGTCGAGTTCGGTGTCGAGCACCACGTCGAGGATGTCGTCGAGCAAGGCCAGGCGCCCGACGTCGGAGCGGACGGCCTCGGCCTGGCGCACGGCCACCTGGTCCCGGGCGCTGCCATCGGTGTTGGCCAGGACCATGTCGAACAGACGCACGATCTCGTCGACGATCTCGGTGTGAGCCGCAGCCAGGGCGGCGAGCAGGATGGGGTGGCGACGCTCGGGGGCCATCTGGCGCAGCGCCTGGGGCGTCGAGCGCCGGGCCAGCATGGCCAGCTGGCGAAGGCGCTCGGGCGGAATGGCGCTGAGGTCCAGCCGGTGCGCGCCCAGGCCCTCCAGGTAGGCCAGCTTGGCCACCTCCAGCTTCACCCACTCAGACGATGCCGAGGTGGCGCCGTCGTTCAGCCACACCAGGCGGGCCACGCCCAGCTCGGCATCGGTGGCCACCAGGGCGTCGAGCTGGTCGCAGCGCTCGGAGGTCAGCTCCGGGTCCAGCCGCCGACGGATCTCCTCCTGGGCCGTGACCCTTGCCGTCGACACCGCCCGCATGAGCCGGTCCAGGCCGGGACGGACCACTCGGTCGGTGCGGAGCTGGCCGAGGGCCTGGCGGAACAGCACCGAGGGGGTGTCGTGCTCCAGCGCCCGGGCAGTTAGCGAGTCACCGAGGGCCTTCCAGTCGCCCGGTCCGCACACCCGCCAGCCAGCCTGCTCCACCACCGCTGCCACGTGCCGGCGCCGGGTGCGGCCGTCGACCTCCCGGGCGTAGCGAGTGAAGGTCGCCACGGCCACGCCGATCTGCCTGGCCACGAAGTCCACGACCTCCCGGGGTGTGCTGGCCAGGTCGGCGGGAACGAAGCCCAGGTAGCCCAGGCCGTACAGCTGCACGGCCAGGCCGATGCGCTCGGCGGCGCCCCGGTGCGATCGGACCCAGCGCCGGTCCTCGACCGACAGCGTGAAGTGGGCGACCAGGTCACTGCGGGCCACTTCGGGCGGCCAGCTGGAGAGCTGCTCCGCCTCCTCGTCGGAGAAGACCTTGCCGGCCATGGTCGCCGATCCCCTCAGATCTCGACCAGAACGGCTTCGACGGCCGCGTCCTTGTCGGCCTGTGAGGGCAGGCTGTAGCGCCGGGTGGTGTCCAGGCGGCGGTGGCCGGCGAGCTCTGCCACCAGCACCACGTCGGCACCGGAGCGGATCAGGTTGGTGACGAAGGTGTGGCGCAGGACGTGGGCCGACAGCTCCAGCTTGGCCTCGGCGGCCAGGCGGCGCACGACCATGTCGACGGCCCGGCTGCTCATGGGCTTCCCGGTGCGCGACAGCCACAGCGCCGTCTCCTCGGCGTCGCCTCCGTCAGCGTCGGCGACGGCTGACAGCTGGTCGGTCCTTGCCTCGAACCACTCCTCCAGGGCCTTGCGGGTGGCGCTGTTGAGGGGGACCTCGCGGTAGGCGTCGCCCTTGCCGGTGCGGACCTTGAGGCGGCCACGGCGGGCCGACATCTCGACGTCAGCGATGTCGAGGGCGGCCAACTCCGACAGGCGCAGGCCGGCGTAGAAGAAGACCGTGACCATGGCCCGGTCCCGAGGCGACGGGCTGGCCTCCACTATGCGCAGGAACCGCCGTTGGTCGGCCTCCTCCAGGGAGCGGGGCGCCACCTGGGCCAGCTCCTCGCGGAGGACCTCGGGTCGGCCTGCGGCCAGCGAGCGGTAGAAGTTGTCGATGGCGGCCAGGGCCTGGTTCACCGACGCCGGCGCCCAGCGCTTGGCCGTCTTGACGTGGCGCTTGTAGTCCCGCACCGCCCAGTCCCGCACATGAGGGTCGACCAGGGCCTGGGGTCCGTGCTCGGAGCCGGCCAGCCAGTTGAGGAAAGCTCGGACCTGGGCCAGGTATGCCTCACGTGATCGAGTCGCCAGCGGCTGGCGCTTCAACCAGCCGGCGTAGGTGGCCAGCGCCGCCTCGGCCTCGACGCCCTCCGGCTCTCTCGGTGCTGCCTTCTTCGCCCGAGCGGCCACAGCCTCTCCCTGTTAGTGGAACCACATTCGCCGGGCTACGACCCGGCTATAGCCCACGTTAGTGGAAGCGCAGCCCGAACCCGCTTCCACTAAGGGTATTTAGAGGCACCTAGTTGACGGGACGCTGCCCAGCGGTCACACTCGCTGGGCGGTCGAAAGGCGAAGCGGCTGTGGCGGTGCTTACCAGGATTCTTGCTCCCGAGCGGCGTCATCGAACTCATGGGTCGGAACAGAATGTGCTCGAAGGCGGTGTCCACCGCCATGTTGATGGCCGGGCTGGCTATCGGATGGACGGCGCCTGCCATGGCCGCGCCTTCAGGAGCGGAATCGTCGACCACGACTACGACGAAGGCGGTACCGCTGCCTACCGGCGCCACTTCGACCTCGTCCACGTCCATGCCGACGGACGCCGCAACTGGCCAGGACCGGGCCGGCGTTACGTCAACGTCGTCCACCTCAGTCGCGCCCACTTCTACGACAGCCAAGACCGCTCCGGCTCCCGTCGCTGGCACGGCGGCCTTGGCCCCAGCAGCCACTACCCATTACCGCATAGACATGAAGGCCTGGATTCCGCAGCCGAAGGTGGTGGACCCCGAGCAGCCGATTGCGGTGCCCTTCCCCATCGCCCTCCTGGAGGGTCGGGGCGCCTGCTTCACCCCCTCGCCATTCCTGATCCCCTTCACCCTGGTGAAGAACGCTTACAAGGGTGATGACCATAGCGGCTTCGATGGGAGCTACCGGGTGATGACAGGGATCGAGTTCGACTGGGACGGGAGCGCGATCTCGAACGCGACGAAGCCCTCCGGGGACAACTACGGGATGACCGTGCTGCGTGCCACCTACAGCAACTTCCTCAACACCAACACATGCGACCTGGCGACCGGCACGGCCACTAACTCAGTAGCTGGTGATGCGGGCGGGGCGTTGGGCCCATCGGCTTTCAGGATCACCTACTCGTCGGCCAACCCGCTCTCGCGCATCCCGGGGACCCCGACGATCGACGGTGAGACCATGGGGACGGTCAGTGCCGACGGCACCGTTGATTTCCACTTCCGTACCGACAACTTCCCGAGCCACGGCGTTCGGGTGAGCAAGAACGGAAGCCCGCAGCTAAGCGACATCGTCACCGACGCTTCATGCATCCCAAACAGCCTGGCTGCCGGGCCCGCAGGCGCCCCCATCATCGCAGTCGGCCTGACAACCCAGACCAGCGAGGGCGATCGCACGGTCTTCCCGAATGATGCAAACCGAACCGGCCAGAGGAACACCTCCCTCTGCCTGGGCTTGTAACGCCTGGCCACGGGGCGGCCGGGATCGGCCGCCCCGCCTGATGGCCAACGGGATGGCCCCGAGTCCGGTCGGGCCTGTTGGGTGGCGGCGCGAAATCGCTGGTGCCGCGGCATGGGCGGGTCTCGGCGCAGCCTGGGCCACCGGCATCGGAACACTCACGCTCATCGACCTGCTGCTTTG
Organism: Actinomycetota bacterium; assembly: GCA_030946525.1. Classification (GTDB taxonomy): domain Bacteria; phylum Actinomycetota; class Acidimicrobiia; order Acidimicrobiales; family AC-14; genus CADCTB01. The sequence continues at coordinate 4,763 of JALYYN010000110.1, forward strand.
CCTAGCGCTTCTGGTCGTCGTCCCGATGGCGCTACCTCTTCTCCTCGGCGACGCCGGCGAACGTCCGCCGCTGTTCTTGGCACTCGAGCCCGTCGCAGCGGCCGCCGGGGTCCTGGCTCTCCTTCTCCAACCCGGGCTGAGAGCGGCCGTGCTTGCTGTGCCGTGGCTCCTGGTGTGCGCAACGATCGCCATCGGCGGTGTCTTCCGTTGGTCAGTCACCCGGTCGTTCGCTGTCGTAGACATCGCTCAATTGGCTTCCAGGGTGTTCGTGCTGGTGGGAGGCACCTGGTTCGTGATCTCGCGCGGCGGTTGGCGGCCCCTCGGACTGTCCCCGGACATAGTGGAGCTCACCGCGGTTCACTTCCACTACGCGGGCATGGCGTCGTCCCTACTGGCCTCCCGGACGCTAGCGACGCTGGGGGATGCGCCAGGCCGTGGGGTGCGGTCCGGGAGGATGGCTGCCGCAGCCATCGTGATCGGCCCCCCGATTGTGGCTGCCGGCTTCACGTTCTCGCCGGTTCTCCAAGTCGCAGGCGGTGTGCTGCTCACAGTCGGCCTGGTCATCCTTTCCTGGCTGATGTTGGTCAGAGTGGTGCCCGCGCTCCCCGGCGGACCATGGCGCCCGTTCCTGGCTGCCTCGGCTTGCGCTGTGGTGGTGCCGATGTTTCTCGCCGTCGACTGGGCACTCGGACAGCACGTCGATATTCCGGCGCTCTCCATCCCGAGGATGGCGGCGATTCACGGGAGCCTGAACGCACTGGGGTTCTCGGCCTGCGGCATCCTGGGGTGGCGCTTGCTCGCGGCGGGAGCCGCCAGTAGTCCTCAATCCGATAACCCAGGGCCGATGGTCGAACGGTGAGTCGCCGTGGCAGGCAGTTGCTCCTCGGGTGCATTCTGGGTGCTGTTGTGATCGCTGGCCTCGTCCTGGCCAGGACCCGGGATCACGGTGCTGCAAGTCGTCCACTTGGAGCCGGAGCACCGGCGTCAACGTCGGCCGGCCCCGACCCTACGTTGTCCGTCGCGGGATCACCTCCCTCGACGACCCCCGGCGCTGTGGGGCCGGCGAGCTCATCGGTGTCGCCCCCGACCACGCAGGGTCGGCCTACCGGGGTACCTGCTGCTGGGAGTGCCGCCGACCCCGCCATTCTCTCCGCCCCACCGCCGGTCTCGCCGCAGATCGGGGTGAAGGAGTTTGCCCTGCCGAAGCCGGCGAGCGGGCCGCTCGCCTTGGTAGCCGGCCCCGATAGCAACATCTGGTTCGTGGAGCTTGCCGCCAACAGCATCGGGCGGATCACGGGCTCCGGAGAAATCACCGAGTTCCCAATTCCCACCGCTGGTGCTGCACCCTCGTCGATCGCCCGCGGGCCGGACGGCAATCTCTGGTTCACCGAGACTCAGGCGAACAAGATCGGGAGGATCACGCCGACCGGCGCAATAGCGGAGTTTGCCGCCAAGGGTGCGCCCAGCGGCATCGCTTCTGGGCCCGATGGGGCCTTGTGGGTCACCCAGTCCGAGGGCGCAGCGATAACCCGAATGACGACCGCTGGCGCGACGACCGACTACCCGATCCCGGCGGGGGCCGGCGCGCTGGGCATCACCGCCGGGCCCGACGGCAACCTGTGGTTCACCGAGCTCCTGGCCAACAAGATCGGCAGGGTCACACCCGGCGGCGCCGTCACCGAGTTCGACCTCCCTACGCCCGGCGCCGCACCTACCAGCATCGTGAGTGGTCCCGACGGCAATCTATGGTTCACGGAGAACGGTGCGAATCAGATCGGCCGGATCACTCCCGCCGGGGCAGTGACCGAGTTCACCCTGCCGACGCCTGCTGGGGGTCCTACCGGCATAGCCCTCGGGTCGGACGGGAACCTCTGGTTCACTGAGTTCGTGGCCAACAAGGTCGGGCGGATCACACCCACCGGCACCATCAGCGAGTTCGCTCTACCCACCGTCGGCAGCGGGCCTGGCGCCATGGCCACGGGCCCGGGCAACGCACTGTGGATCACCGAGCTGGGCCCGGCTGGCAACAAGATCGGAAGGATTTCTCCCCCATGAACCGCTCAGGCCGATGGTCAGCTTGGATGGCCGCCGTCGTCCTCGTCATCACCGTAATGACCGCCTGCGGCATGCCCCCGAGCAGTAACCACTGCACCCAAGCCGACCTGGATCTGCCTACCTCGGCCACTATGCCGACGCCAGTGGCGGTCAAGGAGACTCGTCAGTTGAACAAGGGAGAGCGTCTCGACCCGCTCCCTCCGGATGTCAAACCGGTGCCTGCCGAGCAGGCGTGGGAACGCCTACTTCTTCACAGCAACCGTCCGTCGAACGGCGGAGGTAGCGACGAACTGCTGCTCGGAGCGTTCAACGGGACCCCGGCATGGGTTCTGTTTTCCTCGCATTTAGCACAGCATGTCAACCCTCTCGCACCAACTCCGGGTGTCAAACCGCGAGCTGATGCAGCGCCGTGTGTGTTCGTCGATGTCGTGACCGTGCTGGACGCCCGAACCGCCGAGGAATTCCACTTTTCGACGAACACAAGTGCGAAATCCTGAAGTGCAGCGATCCCGAACCACCCGGACGACTTCCATGAGGCGCCTCCTTCGGCGTGGGTGTTGCTGCCGGGGGCAGGTAAACCGACCTCGACGGCCTCCAGCGATCTTCTCCGACCGGAAATAGCGCCCAAGCGGGGACCGTGGGCCGCGCTGAGCGCATCATTTTTGTGCACTCGTCACGACCGCACAGCGGCCACAGATACCGATCTGACGGCGAGCAGCCGCTGGGCGAGTCTTCTGAGAATCAGGAACGCGGCGATCCAGGCGGAGGTCGGCGGACTTCGAAGGTGAGCACGCCTCGCTGCCTGCCTGCCCCAATGCCTTCCGTTGCGGCCACCGACCTGGTGACAGCCACGCGGTAGATCGCCCAGAACAGTAGGAGCACGTCGCCGATGAGAAAAGAGGTCCACCGCTTCTAATCGCCATTAGTGGACGAATTGTTGGCCACTTTGACGCCGTTACTCAGATGACCCC
>JALYYN010000166.1 GCA_030946525.1 Actinomycetota bacterium
CGTTGAACACCGCCTCCCGCACCCGCTCGCTGGTGGGGCGGATCCGCCGTCCTTCCGGCGCCCGGAGCCGCCGTCCTCCGGCGACGCCAGCGACCACCCTCATGCGGTCCACCGTACCCCGACGACCCGGCGGCGTCCGGGGCGCGGGCAGCGCCGGGGACGTGACCGTGTCCCGACGGCGGAGGTCCGCCTACACTTCCGGCGATGGCTGAAGCCGGGGCCGCGGTCGGGCGGACGTGGAGGGGCTGGAGCTGCGGCGAGGCCTTCATCCTCGCCGGCGCAGTGCTGCTGATCGCCGACCTGATCCTGCTCCCGTGGCACCACTACGCGCTGCATGTCGACGTGAGCGGTCTGGGCATCACCCTCCCCCGGTTCTCCTACAACCGCACCGGGGTGCAGTCCCCGCACGCGGTGCTGGGCGAGCTCGCCGTCATCATCGCCGCCCTCATGGCGGTCCAGGTCGTGGCGGTGAAGGCGCAGCCTGTTCCCGCACTGGTCAGGCTGACCCAGTTGCAGCTCGTCGCCGGCCCCGGCGCCCTCGCCCTGCTCATCAGCAAGTTCTTCTCCGACGACGCCTTCCTGGGCGCCGGGGCGTGGCTGGCCCTGCTCTTCGGGGTCATCCTCGCCATCGGGGGGTACCTGCGCAGCCAGGACTCGGCCACCGTTCCCGGGCCGGCCGTGGGCCGGGAGTCCTGAGGGCCGTCGCCCGCTGATGGGGGGGACGGCCAGGGCCGCTTGCCGGCGTCCCTCTTCCTGAACGCCGGCGTCGCGGTCGACTAACTTCGAACCCCGGGGGGTTTCTTCTCATATGCGCCGTCTTCTCGCCATGTTCCTCGCCCTGGTGGCCACCGCGTCCGGGGCCTCGCTGGTCGCCCTGGCCGGCCCGGCCTCCGCCCAGGCCCCCGCTCCGGCGACCGACGACGCGGGCAGAGGCCTGATCTACGACGGGCTGCAGCTCAGCGGCGTCGACGGGCCGTGCCCCGGCGCCTTCGCGCTGTTCGGCGGCGTCGATCCCGCCGCGTCCGGACGCAGCCAGGTGGCGTGCACCCACGGGCCCGACCCGGCGCCCGAGGGTGTCGACGTCCGCCAGAACCGTCCTCCCGAGAACGCGGTCGCCGCCTCGTCACCGTCGGGCGCGCTCGCCGCGTCCCGTGCCGTCGTCGGGTGCTACGGCAGCGGCCCCGACGGTCCCCGGGTGCAGCTTCTGTACGCCCACTCGACCACCGCTCCCGATCGCTTCGCCGACTACGCGGCGTCCTTCGCGGCCTGGGCGGGCCGGATGGACCAGGTGGTGAACGACAGCGCGGCCGAGACGGGCGGGAGCCGCCACATCCGCTTCGTCACCGATCCGTCGTGCCAGACGGTCATCCTCGACGTGGCACTCTCCTCGTCGGCCATGGGTGATATGAACACGATGATCTCCGAGCTCCGGAACCAGGGTTACAGCCGCACGGATCGGAAGTACGTGGTCTGGTCGGACGCCCACGTCTACTGCGGGATCGCCGAGATCTACAGCGACGACCGGGCCGATCCGTCGCCGGGCGTCAACTACAACAACGGCTACGCCGGCGTGCCCGGCGAGGTCGCCCGCATCGACAACGGATGTTGGGGCCAGCCCAACCTGACCGAGGCCCACGAGCTCATGCACACCCTGGGTGGCGTGCAGCCCACGGCTCCCAACGCCACGCCGGGCTACCACTGCACCGACGAGTCCGACCGCCTCTGTTACGCCGACGGCACCGTGTCGGCGGCCCAGATCCGCCAGGTGTGCGCCGCCCCGCACGAGGCGCTCTACGACTGCAACCACGACGACTACTTCAACACCGCCCCGCCGCCCGGGAGCTACCTGAGCACCCACTGGAACACCGCCAACAGTGCGTTCCTCACCGCCGCCGCCCCCATCCCGCCGCCGACGACCACCACCGTCCCGGCGACGACCACGACCACGCGGACGACACTCCCGCCGCCGACCACGACCACGACCACCCTTCCCCCGACCACCACGACCACCACCACGACGACAACGCTGCCGCCCACCACCACGACGACCACGACCGTGCCCCCGACGACAACCACGACGACGACCCCGCCGACCACCGTCCCACCCCCGCCGCCAGCCGGGGGGACGCCGTCGGCCCCGAACAACCTCACCGCCAGCCAGCCGACCCGGACGGCGGGCGTGCAGCTCCAATGGCTCCCGCCCACGACGGGGACGGTGACGGGCTACCGGATCTACCGGGGCACCTCCCCGTACGCGCTCAGCCCTCTGGCCACGATCGGCGTCACCACCAGCTACAGCGACCTCAGCGCCGGCCCGCAGCTTTATTTCTACGCGGTGCACGCCCTGAACGGCAGCAACGAGGGCCCCCCGTCCAACCTCACGGGCATGATCGGCAAGGTGATGACCGCGGCGGCGGCCTACGGCCAGCTCGACCCGGCACCGGTGAGCTGGAGCCCTCGGCGCTGACGCCGGCGCTCGCCGCCCCACCGCACGGGCGACGGTGACGCGGGCCTGCAATACTGCGCCCACGACGGACTCATCGCCCACACCTCCGCTGCCGGACCACGGCGGCAGCCGCCCCCGCGGACTCGACAACGTGGCGCGCTCGGCGTCGTTCGAGGGTCGCTACGGCCGCATGTTCCGCACCCTGCCGGCGTTCGCGCCCAGCGACGACGTCCTCGCCGCCCTGGCCGACTCCATGGCCGACACGCCCGTCGGCCCCGAGGGCGACAACCCCGACATCCCGTCGGGCTACACCTACCTCGGGCAGTTCGTGGACCACGACATCACCTTCGACCCGGTCTCCAGCCTCGATCGCGTCAACGACCCCGACGCGCTCCACGACTTCCGGACCCCCCGGTTCGACCTGGACTCGCTCTACGGGCGGGGGCAGGCCGACAGCCCGTTCCTCTACGACCAGGACGATCCTGCCTCGCTGCTGGTCGGCCAGAACCCCGACGTGGCCGAGAACGAGCCCGTCGACCTGCCCCGGAACCAGCAGGGCCGGGCGCTCATCGGCGACCCGCGCAACGACGTGCACTTCATCGTCAGCCAGCTCCAACTGGCCTTCATCCACTTCCACAACGCCGTCCTCGACCAGCTCCGCTTCACCTCCGAGCCCGACCAGCTCTTCGACGATGCCCGCCGGACGGTGACCTGGCACTACCAGTGGATCGTCATCCACGACTTCCTGGCCCGGCTGGTCGGTCCCGAGCTGCTGGGCCAGGTGCTCATCGTCAACAAGAAGACCGGCAGGGCCAGGGCGGACCTGCAGTTCTTCAGCTGGCGGACCCAGCCGTTCATCCCGGTCGAGTTCTCGGGCGCGGCGTACCGGTTCGGGCACAGCATCGTCCGGGACCGGTACCGGATCAACGACACCCTCGAGATCCTCCCCATCCTCACCGACATCAGGGTGGCGAACCGGCTCCAGCACCTGGGTGGCTTCCGGTTCCTGCCCAAGGGGTGGTCGGTGC
>JALYYN010000231.1 GCA_030946525.1 Actinomycetota bacterium
CAGTCCCGACAGCGCAAGCTCTGTCCAGCCCGAGCGATCGACGTAGAGCCGCCGCATCGGCGTCCGAGCCCTCATGAAATCCCTTCCCAGGGCCTGCCAGGACACGAAAAGGACACGCGGCCACGGAAAAGACACGCGTTTGTGGCCTGTTCCGGCGGCTCTCGGTAAATCGTTGTCAGAGCACGCAGCGCCTCTGACCTGGTTTTTTGGGGATCCGCCACGTCGGCGCAGGTCCACCGATTGTCGCCCGGCAGGATTCAGGTTCCTGTGTCCGAAAGGACGTGGGGGTTCAAGTCCCCCCTCGCCCACTGGCTTTGACCTGCGGTTTTGTGTTCGGGTAGGTCCCGCACTCGGTCGTCGAACCCGCCGACTGCAACCCAATTGCACCCTTCGCACGGCCGGACGGTGCGATACCGGGCGTCACGGGCCGACATCGTGCGGCCCACGCGAGCCCACGACGCCTCGCTCGGGCGGAGGAATCCCGGCGAACAGGCGTGTCGTGACGGCTGTGACCCGTCGAGGCCGCGTCAGCTTGTGGCTGGGAGGGGTGCTCTTACAGCAGATATCCGCTATCGTCGCCGCTATGCCTCGTGGCCGTCGTCTCGCCGCCGCCGATGAAGTGACGGCTTCGCCGGACGCTCAGGAAGCTGCTCGTCGTGTCGCAGCTCTGGAGGGGACCCTCGTGGCGGTGGATGCCGCCGGCGACCGCGTCGACCTGCCCGAAGGGCTCAGCCGGCTGTTGCGGCGAGCGAGCGAGGAGATCGCTGCCGGCCACAACGTCACCATGCTCCGGTCGGACGAGGTGCTCACACCGAACGAGGCGGCCGAGGTCCTGGGCTTGTCCCGGCAGTACCTCTCGCGCCTGCTTGACGGCGGCGTGATCCCAAGTGACACCCTCCCGTCGAGTGCGCACCGCCGACTTCTCCTGGCCGATGTTCTCGCCTTCCAGGTCGAGCGCGACCGTCGACGGGCCGGCGTCGAGGCGTTTCGACGTGCCGTCGAGGATGCCGATCTGGCCGACGCCTGAGCGGTCTCACCGTGGAGCGTCTCTACCTGGACACCAACGTCCTGTTCCCGATGACGCTCATGGACCTGATGCTGTCGATGGCCGAGGACTTCCATCACGACCTTCTCTGGAGCGACTTCCTACTGGCGGAATGGGAGCGGGTGATCGTTCGCGAGCAGCGCCGCACTCCGGAGCAGGCGAGTGCGATCACCAGCGCCATCCGACAAGCCTTTCCTGCCGGACGGATCGCTCCCGACGACTACGAGACGATCATCGAGGCGGTGCCCGGTCCCGACGCCGATGACCGGGTTCACGGCGCCGCCGCTCTCGCCGGCGGCGCTACGGCGCTCATCACCGCCAACCTTCGGCACCTCGATGTCGACTTCTTCGCCGACCACGGCGTGATCGTCGAGACTCCGGAGAGCTATCTGCTTCGACGGCTGGAGCATGCGCCCGATCGCCTTATCGAGACGGTGAAACGGGTCTTGGCGATGAAGACTCGGCCGCCATCGACCGTTGGCGAGTACCTCGGACGGCTCGACCGGGCCGGCGCGCCGGGTTTCGCATCCGGTCTGCGCGAACGGATGCACGGCTGACGGAGCGAATGCCGACTCCCTCGCTGGGCGGTCCTTGAACATACGACAAGGGCGTCTACCCGTGGCCGAGGATGGCCCGGGCCCCGACTGCTGCTGCGGCTGGTCGTCGCCGGGCAGCACATGTTGGTAGATGGTCATGGTCACTATCGGCGACGCGTGGCCAATCGCTGGCTGACGACACCTGGTACCTGCGACGGTGCGGATCTGGCGCACCGAGACGGTCTTTGCTTCGAGGTCGAGGTCGAGGTCGAGGGTAGGCCCCCCCGAAAACACCCTGGGTGTTTTCAAGATGGCGGCGTTCCTCTCGCCCGCTCCGCTTGGCTGGCGGCAGGGCGCGGTCAGCGGATCCCTGTATCGCAGCTCACGCTCACTGTGGCGTAGGACCCAGCGGGCACCGTGACCGGTGACGGATCCGCCTGGCAGCCTCGACCCGGGCTCGGCGCGGCGGCGACGGCTTGGACCACGTAGGTGCCGGGAACGACTGGGAACGAGAAGCTCCCGTCGGTTCCGGCTTGCCCGCTGGCCGCGACTGAGCCGTCGGCCCTGAGGAGACTCAGCTGGGCGGCGCCGGCACGGGGGGCGCACTGTGGCTCCGGCGGCACGCGCTCGACGGGGCAGACGGGGCTGAAGCGCACCGTCCCGCTCACCCCCGAGCCGGGCCGGATGACCGTCGTCGTCGACATTGACGTCGACGGCGGGACCGTTCTCACCACGGCTACCGATGTCGTCGGGCCCACCGTCGACCGGACGGTGACGACTGGCGCGGCCACCGCGGTCGAACTGGGGCCTGGTTGGACGGAGGAGGTTGTCGTCTCAGGCGGGAGCGGCGACGGCGCAACCGTGGCGGTCGTGCTCGGAGCCTCGCCGGCCAATCGGACCTGGGCGCCGCACGCGGTGGCGGCCAGGCAGATCCCGAGAAGCAGCGATCGTGTCGTCCTGCCGAAAGCGTGACCTGGCCCCATGATCAAGTTCGACGACCGAGCGGGTGGCATCGGTTCCATGTTCGCGCCGCCTGCAAGGGCCCGTCCGTGGTGAAGTACCGGTGTGCTGCGACGGCCGTCGTCCTGTCTGGTCGTGACGGTCGGCCCCTCGGGCAGCGGGAAGTCGACCTGGGCCGAGGAATAGTTCCCCGCCAAACGGATCGTGTCGAGCGACCGGCTGCGAGCCCTGGTCGATGAGGACGAGCACGACCAGCGGGCGGGTACCGACGCCTTCGCGGTGCTCGACCTGGTTCTCGACCGCCGGCTGAAGCGCGATCTTCTCACCGTCGTCGACACCCTCGGCCTCGATCGGGACCGTCGGCGCAGCTACGTCACCCTGGGCGCGGCGCCGTCACATCCCGGTCGTGGCCGTCACGTTCGACATCCCCGCCCCCGACTGCCGGGCCCGGAACGCCGCCCCGTTGGCGTCCTAGCTCCGGCGCTGGCCCGACGTGATGGCCGAGCTGCCCGACGACGGTTCGACGCCGTCCACCCCGCAGGACCAGCGCGTACCGTCAACCCCAAACTCGTGTCGGCTCCCGACGCGGTGCGACGTCAAGAGGAGGCCCCCATGGCCCTCGACTTCGGCCTGCAGATCGCCAGCTTCACCGGGGCGGGCGGTTCGACTGAGATTGCCCGACGACTCGCGGCGGCTGCCCGCGCCGGCGAGGACGCCGGCTTCACCAGCGTCTGGATCATGGACCACTTCGTCCAGATTCCCCAGGCCGGCCGCCACTGGGACGAGATGCTCGACGGCTGGACCACCGTGGGATTCCTCGCCGGCCACACGACCACGGCCACGCTCGGCACGCTCGTGACCGGCGTCACCTACCGCAACGTCGCCCACCTGGCCAAGATCGCCGCCACCCTCGATGTGCTCTGCGGCGGCCGGGCGGTGTGCGGCATCGGCGCGGCCTGGTTCGAGGCGAAACACCGCGCCTTACGGGTTCGACTTCCCCCGTTGGCCGAGCGCTTCCGCCTCCTGGAGGACGCGCTGAAGCCGCTACCGCTGATGTGGGGCGCCGGTCGCCCCGACGTTCGAGGGTTCGGCCATCAACGTCCCCGAAGCCATCTACTACCGACGACCTCTGCAGGACCCCATCCTGATCCTGGTCGGCGGCTCGGGCGCGCGGAAGACATTGCGACTCGTCGCCGAGTACGCCAGCGCGTGCAACCTCTTCGGCGACACCGCGACTGTCCGCCACAAGCTCAGCGTGCCCCACGGCCACTGCGCCGACGTGGGGCGGGACCTGGGGGAGATCCGGGTCACCCACCTCGGCTCGATCCTCGTGAACGACGGCCCGACGACCACGAGGCATCACCCGCCCATGACCGTTCCCGGTACGGTCGACGACCACATCGGTCGATACCGCGAGTTCGCCGAGGCGGGGGTACAGACGGCGATCGTGCGGTTTCCCCGAGGGAGAGACCGACGCCATCGAGCGGTTCGCCCCGGTGATCGACGCGTTCCGGGTAAGGCGGAGGGGCCTACGCGCCCTTACGGGCCGGCAGGGGGTGGAGCTGGGGGACGAGATCCAGCATCTTCTCGTCGAAGGGCAGAAGCCGACCGTCGGGCATGACGATGGCGTGCTTGGGCGCCAGTTGGGTCACGAACTCGATGTCGTGGCTCACCAGGACGACGGTTCCCTTGAAGTGCTGAAGGGCGGCAAGAACCGCTTCCCGGGAGCCTGGGTCGAGGTTGTTGGTGGGCTCGTCGAGCAGCAGCAGGTTGGCCCGGCCGCCGACGAGGCGGGCCAGCGACAGCTTGGTCTTCTCCCCCCCGGATAAGGTGGCCGCCTCCTGCCCGGCCACGTCGCCCTTGAGGCCGAAGTGGGCGATGATCCCCCGGAGCTCGGCCTCGGTCTGGCCCGGCGACGAGGCGGCCTTCATGACTTCGAGGACGCTGTCGCCGGGGCGGATGTCCTCGTGCTCCTGGGCGTAGAAGCCGAGGGAGACGTTGGTGCCGAGGCGGACCGTGCCGCCGGTCGGCTCGTAGACCCCGGCCAGGCAGCGCAGCAGGGTGGTCTTGCCGGCGCCGTTGACCCCGACGACGAGGAAGACCTCCCCCCGGCCCACGGTGAAGTCGACGCCGTGGACGACCTCCTCGTCGCCGAAGGACTTTCGCAGGCCGCTCACGTCGAGGACCATGTCGCCCGAGCGCACCGGATCGGGGAAGCGGACCTTGAGCACCCGGCGTCGCACGGGGGCCAGATGGGTGGCCTGTTTGTCGGTGATCCGGGTGATGCGCTGCTCCAGGTTGCGGCGCTTGCGGGCGGCGGTGGCGTTGCCCTGGCGGAACTTGTCGGCGGTGCGCTGGAGGCGGTCGATCTCCTTGGCCGCGTTGGCCGCGTCCCGCTCGATCGACGCCTCGCGCTCGGCCCGCTTCTTCAGGAAGACGGTGTACGTGCCCCGGTACATCTCGATGTGGCCGGCTTCGAGGGCGAGGACCCGGTCGATGGACTCGCTCATCAACTCGATGTCGTGGCTCACCACCAGGACCGCGCCGGGCGACGTACGCAGGAAGTCCATGACGAAGAGCTTGGCCTTGGCGTCGAGGTGGTTGGTGGGCTCGTCGAGGATGAGCAGGTCCCCGCCGGCCAGGAGCAGGCGGGCCAGCTCGAGCCGTCGGCGCTGCCCACCCGAGAGCGAGCCGACCTCGAGGAGGAGCACCTCCTCGTCGAGGTCCAGGCCCCGGGCGATGTTCTCCGCCGTGCGCTCCAGGTCGTACCCCCCGGCTAGCCGGAACTTCTCCTCCAGCTCGGTGTAGCGGTGCACGGCCTCGTCGAGGGCGTCGGCGTCGCCGGAGATGCTGGCCTTCTCGATCTGGTCGTTGGCCCGCGCCACCCTGTCGTGCAGGGCGTGCAGGCGGCTACCGGCCAGGAGGTGGTCGTACGCCAGCACGTTGACGCTCTCGGCGTGGGCCGCCGTCTCCTGGGCCAGCCACCCGTGCGTCTCCGGCAGCACGATCTCGCCGGAGACGGGCGCCATCTGGCCGACGAGGGTCTTGAGCAGCGTCGTCTTCCCGGCGCCGTTGGGACCGACGAGCGCGACCTTCTCGCCCTCACCGATGCGGAACGTGCCGTCGTCGAGCAGGACGCGTGCGCCTATCTCGATACGGAGGTTGGAGACCTGCAGACTCATGGAAGCTCTCGCTGACGGTGTGAGGGACGGCCTGTCGTCGAACCAGTCCGGACACCCGACCGCGGCCTCCCCCATTCTACGTCAGGTTCGAGGACCGCCTTGTCGGGGAACCGATCTGACATGACAATCCAGCCCTCCTCTCTCCGCCGTCGGGCCTTCGCCTCTTTCGCCGCCGCTGCCGTCCTCTTCACCGGCCCGGTGGCCGGCGCAGCCCGAGCCGACGACAAGCAGGCGGTCACCTCGGCCACGGCTGAGGTGACGCGGGACAACCAGTACCGGTTCGACGACGCCTTCCGCATCGTCGAGTCGGAGGGCGACGTGGTCGACGCGGCCAACTATGCGTACGCCCACGCCAAGGGCTGCGAGGGCTGCACGGCCGTGGCGCTGAGCTTCCAGATCGTCCTGGTGCAGGAGCCGCCGGAGACGGTGACCCCGGAGAACGCGGCCGTCGCCCTCAATGAGCTGTGCGACTCCTGCGACGCCGCCGCCGGCGCCTACCAGTTCGTCGTCGGCGGCCAACCGGTCCGCCTCACGGGCTCGGGCCGCCAGCAGCTGGAGGACATCCGCACGCAGGTCGACGCCCTGCGGACGTCGGGCCTGAGCGGGCCGGCGATGGTGGCGCAGGCGGACGCCCTGGCCGATCAGGTCCGCTCGATTCTCAAGACCGAGCTTCGCTCCACCGACGAGAACGGCCACGGCGATGGGAAGGCCAAGGTTGACGAGCGGCGTACCCACGAGGGCGGCCCCGACGGCCGCAGCGACGACGCCCAGACCTACCAGATCGACGATTGACCCTCCGGAACGTAGGGGTAGGAGAAAACCATGACCAACGACAACCCGAATCTCACCCCCGAGGAGCTCGACGCCGAGTCGGCGGAGACCCTTCCCGACCGCGAGGCCATGTCCCTCATCAACGCCAACGTGGCGGCCCCGATCAACCTGGCCGCCGCCCTGAACGTCGCCAGCGACAACTCGGTGGCCTATGCCAACGCCGAGCAGACGGGCAGCATCACCCAGGGCATCTAGCCCCGGTCCTGCCCATCACATGCGGAAGATCGTGCAGAAGAAGATCCGACGGTCGGCGGGCGGGATGAACATCGTCGCCGACCTCAACGCCGTCGTCGCCACCGGCACCACCCGGACACGGGGTGGTGCCGGTACGACGAGCCGTCAGTCGGTGCGCATCGTCCAGACCGACGGACGGACCGAGGTGTCGTCGACCGAGGAGGGCTGAGAGGCCTAGCCCGTCGCCACCGGCGGGGCGGCGATCTCCCGGGTGCAGAAGGCGCACACGATGGCCCGGGCCGGGACACTGCTCAGGCAGAAGTCGCACTCCTTGGTGATCGACTCCACGTCGGGCTCGGTCTTGCGGCGCGACATCAGCGCGTTGACCGGCTTGACCACGAAGAAGAAGACCGCGGCGGCGATCAGCAGGAAGGCGATGAGCGCGTTCAGAAAGTCGCCGTACTTGAACACGCTGCTGCGGATGGTGAAGTGCAGGGCGCTAAAGTCCGACGTCCCGGGGATGGCGATGACCGGCGTGATGAGGTCCTCGACGAAGGCGGTGACGACGGTCCCGAACGCGGCGCCGATGACCACGCCGACCGCCAGGTCCACCACGTTGCCTCGAAGGATGAAGGCTTTGAAGTCTTTGAGCATGTGACACCTCCGTAGCATCTGCCCATGCGAATGCGCGTGGGATCACTGCAAGCGTTGCAGACCGAGGGCCGACTGCTGGCCAAGGCCGGCGGCCACGGTGTGTGCGTGTTCTGGCACGAAGGCCGGGCCTACGCCCTCGATGACCGGTGTCCGCACATGGGGTTCCCCCTGCACCGGGGCACGGTGGAAGCGGGACTCGTCACCTGCCACTGGCATCACGCCCGCTTCGACCTGGTCTCGGGCGGCACGCTCGACCCCTTCGCCGACGACGCCCGCCCCTTCGCTGTGGAGGTGGAGGGGGACGACGTCTATCTCATGGTCGAGCCCGCGAGCGATCGGGTCGACATCCTCCGGCGCCGCCTGGCCGAGGGCCTGGAGGGCGGGCTCACCCTCGTGACGGCCAAGGCCACCCTCGGCCTGCTCGAGGCCGGCGTCCCCGCGGCTGAGATCGTCCGGGTCGGTATGGAGTTCGGCACCACCAACCGGGCCCAGGGCTGGGGCTCCGGGCTCACCGTGCTGGTGGCCATGGCCAACCTGCTGCCGTCGCTCGACGGGGCGGACCGAGGCATGGCTCTCGTGCACGGGCTGGCCTTCGTGGCCCGGGACACGGCCAACCGGCCGCCCCGCTTCGCACTGACCCCGTTGGGCGACGGCTCCCCCGGTGCCGCCACCGTCCCCGCCGAACGACTCGCCGACTGGTACCGGCGGTTCATCGAGACCCGATCCGGCGAGGCGGCCGAGCGCACGCTGGCCACCGCGCTGGCCGGGGGCGGCGACCCGGCAACGGTCTCGTCCATGATGATGACCGCGGTCACCGACCACGTCTTCGTCGACGTCGGCCACACGCTCGACTTCACCAACAAGGCGTTCGAGGCGTTGGAGCACCTCGGGTGGGCCGCCGCGGCCACCGTGCTGCCCACGCTGACCGATCAGACCGCGGCGGCGTCGAGGTCGGAGGAGGGCAGCCGGTGGCGTCACCCCCACGACCTCGTCGCCCTGATCTCGTCGACCGAGGAGCGGCTACCCGGCCTGCTCGCCGACGGGGCGGGGCGTCACGGGGAGTTCGACGACGTCAGCGGCCTCGGCCGGCGGATGCTCGACGACGACCCGTACGCGGTCGTGGCCTCGATCTGTGGTGCCATCGTCGCGGGTGCCACGCCCGAGCAGCTCGGCCGCGCCTTGGCCCTGGCCGCCGCCCTGCGGATCACCCGCTTCCATGTCCAGAACGACTTCGGCGACTGGGACTCGGTGCACCACGG
>JALYYN010000248.1 GCA_030946525.1 Actinomycetota bacterium
CAGTTCCGGGAGCACCCCGGGATCATGGACTACACCGAGCGCCCCGAGTACGGCCGGGTCATCGACATCTGCACGGCCGCGTCCCTGCGGGAGCTGGCCACGCCGGCCCTGCTGGCCGTGCTCACGCCCGTCGTCATCGGCTTCGGGGTTGGCTACCTGGCCCTGGGCGCCTTCCTCGCCGCCGTGATCCTCACCGGCCAGCTCATGGCCGTGTTCCTCTCCAACGCCGGTGGGGCGTGGGACAACGCCAAGAAGTACATCGAGGACGGCCACGAGGGTGGCAAGGGGTCGGAGGCCCACAAGGCCGCGGTCATCGGCGACACCGTCGGCGACCCGTTCAAGGACACGGCCGGCCCGGCCCTGAACCCGCTCATCAAGGTCATGAACCTGGTGTCGCTGCTCATGCTCCCGGCGGTCATCAAGCTGCGGAACAACAACGGGGCCCGCTACACCATCGCCCTGATCGCCCTGCTGGTCCTCGCCGGCGCCATCGCCTTCTCCAAGCGCAAGGCCGAGGCCATGGACGCCGAGTCGCCCGCGGCCGAGACGGTGACCGCCGGCTGACAGGCCGTGTTGCGGGCGGGCCGGCCAGCCGGTACGGTCATCAATCTAGGTTGATGCCTGGGGACCGACTTTGACCGAGTGCGACGTCACACGACGGAGGTTCCTCGGCCTGCAGCGGGGAGCGCGGCGGTGCCGCGCTCCCCGGCTGCACGGGGGACGTCGTCCATCCGCCGCCGCGGCGCACGCAGCGCGACATCTCGCGGGCGGGGCCTACGCCGAGCCGGCGTTGGCCCGGGCGTCGACCCGTCCGCGGACCAGATCCACCACGTCGCCGTAGGTCCGCACCGTCTCGACCACCTCGTCGGGCAGGGCGATGTCGAACTCGTCCTCGAGCACCATGGTGAGGTCGATCGCGTCCAGGGAGTCGACGCAGAGATCCTCTCCCAGGCGCGCCGTGGGCAGGAGCCGGTCGGGGTCGATGTCCAGGTGGGCGGCTACCACCGCCCGCACCCGAGGCTCCACGTTGTCGGTCACCGGGCCACCGCCGGCGCAGCGGTCGCCGATCGTAGTTCCAGTCCCATGGTCTCCCTCAGCGCTTTCTTGTCGATCTTGCCGGTGCGGTTGCGGGGAATGACGTCCACCACCCGCACGTGGCGGGGGACGGCGAAGTCGGCCATGTGGCCGGCCACCCAGTGCTGGACGGTGGTGGCGTCGACCGTGCGACCCGTGGCCGGGACCACGTAGGCGGCCACCGACTCGTACGCCAGGCGGTCGGGCACCCCGAACACGGCCGCCTCGGCGATGTCGGGATGGCTGACGAGGAGGTACTCCAACTCGACGGAGTACACCTTGCTGCCGCCCCTCATGATCATGTCCTTCTTGCGGTCGAGGATGAACACGTAGCCCTCGTCGTCGACACGGGCGTAGTCGCCGGTGTGCAGCCACCCGTCGGTGATGGCCGCGGCGGTTGCGCCCTCGTCGCCGTAGTAGCCGGGGGTGACCATCGGGCCCCGGATGAGCAGCTCGCCGGGCTGGTCGACCGGGACGTCCCGGCCCTCGTCGTCGACGACCCGCACCTCGGCGCAGGGCAGCGGCCGGCCCACCGAGCCGAGCTTCCGGCGGAACTCGGCGTCGAGGAGGATGGTGGCGGGGGAGTGGGTCTCGGTCAGCCCGTACGCGTCGAAGAGCCGGAGCTGCGGCATGCGCCGGCGAAGGGCGGCGACGGTGGAGATGGGCACCGGCGAGCCGCCGAAGGCCCCGATCTCGACGTGGGCCAGCTCGGGCCAGCCGAAGGAGGGGTCGCGCAGGAGGAGGGGCCAGATCGAAGGGACGACCATCAGATAGGTGATACGGCGCGAAGCGATCAGCCGGACGAACTCGCGGGGCACGAGGTCGGCGACGGTGACCGACGTGCCGCCGACCAGCATCATCGGCGTGACCTGGGCCACGTGTCCCGTGATGTAGGAGAGCGGGAAGACGATGGCGGTGCGATCGCCGGCGATGAGCGCCATCGACCGGACATACGCGATGGCCGAGTGCATGGTGCCGCGGTGGCAGACCTGGCTGGCCTTGGGCCGCCCGGTCGTGCCCGAGGTGTAGATGACGGCGTAGGTGCTGTCCTCGTCGGGGAAGGCCACTGCGTCGCCCCGCCACGGGCGGCGGCGGCCGGAGAGGTGGTCGCCCAGGGGCCGGACCCGGTCGGCGGGCATCCCCGCCTCTGCGCCGGCCTGCCGGATCCCCTCGTAGAGCTCCGGGTGGCCGAGGGCCAGCGACGCTCCCGAGTGCGACAGCATGTAGGCCCACTGGGTGGGCGCCAGCCGCGTCGACAGGCCCACGAAGATCAGCCCGGCGCGGGCTGCGGCCCAGATGGCGACGACGATGTCGAGCCCGTTGGGCAGGCACACGGCGAGGCGGTCGCCGGGGACCAGGCCCTCCTCGGCCAGGCGTTCGACTGCGCCCTCGACCAGCTCGGCCAGCTCGGCGTAGGTGACGTCGCCCTCGGGGGTCTCCAGGGCCACGACGTCGGGGAACAGGCGCACGGCCCGGTCGAGGGCCTCCACGATGGTCCGCACCCGCCCGGGGTAGCAGCGCAGGGGAATCCCGCCCGGCCCCTCCTCCATGACGAGACCGGACGTCTCTACCGCGTGACCCGTCGTCAGCAAGGGTCGTCGACCGGCGGCCGCTCCGACACGGCCCCGGCTGCACCCACCAGGCGGCCCATGGTGCGGTGGAGGCCCTTGACCCGTTCGTGGTCGGCGGCGTAACAGGTGAACCTGCCTTTGCGCCGCCGGGTGATGAGCCCGGCCTCGAGCAGTACCGAGAGGTGGTAGGCGGCGAGGGGCTGGGGCAGGCTGAGGGCCTTGGCCAGGTACCCGGCGCTGCGGGGGCCCCGGCGCAGGTGGCGGAGTATGAGAAGGCGGTGCGGCTCGGCGATGACGGCCAGGTCCTCCGAGAGCCGGCCCGCCTCCTCCTGGGTGACGGCGCTGACCATGGACCAACTGTAGACGGAGCACCCCGAGGAGCATCAGGGGACACTGATACCGTTCGCCCGCCATGATGCCGTCCCGCCGGCCTGTACCCGGGGGGCCGGTGGTCATCACCGGGGTCGGCGCCGTCACCCCGCTCGGCGACGCCGCCACCACCTGGGCCCGCCTCCTGAACGGCGACTCCGGGCTGGTGCCCTCGCCCGAGGGCCTGCGTCGCGCCGGGTGCGAGGTGGTCGGGCCCGCGACCTGGTTCGACACCGCCGGCTTGCTCGACCGCCACACGGCGCGTCGCATGGGTCGGTTCAGCCAGTTCTCCGTCGTCGCCGCCCGCATGGCCATGGCCGACGCCGGGCTGGAAGGATTCGCCGGTGACGGGCTCGGCGTCGTCATGCACACCGGCGCCGGCGGGTTGGTGGAGGCTGAGGCCGCCGCCGGCCCGGCCGCGCTCCGCCCCGGGCGGGTGAGCCCGCTCTTCACGCCCATCTACGGTGCCAACATGGCCGCCTGCCAGCCCTCCATCGACCTGGGGGCCACCGGGCCGGTGCTCGGCGGGGTCGGGGCGTGCTCGGCGGGCGTGCAGGCGGTGATCGACGGTCTGCGCATGCTGGAGCGGGACGACGCCGAGGTGGTGCTGGCCGGGGCAACCGACGGCGCCCTGTCGGCGCTCATCCTCGGCTCGCTGGCCAACGCCGGGGCCCTGGCGCCGGCCGGGGCCGATCCGGCATCGGCCTGCCGGCCCTATGACGTCCGGCGAACGGGAATGGTGGCGTCGGAGGGCGCCGCGGTGTTCGTGTTGGAACGGTTGTCGCGGGCCCGGGAGCGGGGGGCCCGGGCGCTGGCCGTCGTGGCCGGCGGGGGCAGCGCGGGCGACGCCCACCACCTGGCGGCGCCCCATCCCGAGGGCCGGGGCGCGGCGGAAGCCATGCGCCGGGCCCTGGCCGATGCCGGTGCCCGGCCGGGGGAGGTCGACGCCCTGGTCGCCCACGCCACTGCCACCGTCCAGGGCGACCTGGCCGAGGCGCGGGCCCTGCGGACGGTGTTCGGCGCCTCGCCCGGGATGGCCGTCACCGCCCCCAAGGCCGCCCTGGGCCACGGGCTGGGCGCGGCCGGGGCCTTCGGCGTGCTGGTGGCCGTCCTGTCGCTGCGTGACGGCGTCCTTCCCGCCACGCGTGGGCTCGACGTCGACCACGTCGACCCGGAGTGCCGATTCGACCATGTGGTCGGCGATCCCAGAGCCGGCCCGCTGACGTCGGTGCTCGTCAACGCAGCCGGTTTCGGGGGCCAGAACGCCGCACTCCTCCTGCGGGCGGCTCCCCGTGCGGACGACGGGCCACGGTGACCGGCCCGGCCGGAGCTCGGGTGCGGGTTGTCGTGACCGGCCTCGGCTGCGTCTCCCCGGTCGGCAATGACCGGGCGTCGACCTGGGAGGCCCTGCGCCGTGGGCACAGCGGCGTGGCCCGGATCACCGCCTTCGACCCGTCCGACCTTCCGTCGCGCATGGCGGGCGAGGTGAAGGGGTTCGACCCCGTCGAGCTGCTGGGGCGCAAGGAGGCCCGGCGGGCGAGCAGGGGGGTGGCGCTGGCGGTGGCCGCGGCCCGGGAGGCGGTGGCCGACAGCGGCATCGACCTGGCCCCGGTGGCCGACGACGCGGCCGTCATCGTGGCGTCGGGCGTGGGCGGCTTGGCCATGGTCGAGAAGGCGGTCCAGGCCTACGCCCGAGGCGGGTACCGGAGGGTCTCCGTCTACGCCGCCGCCGGCATGCTCGTCGACACCCCGGCCGGCACGGTCGCGGCCGACGTCGGCGCCCGGGGCCCGAACTTCGCGGTGGTGAGCGCCTGCGCCTCCGGGGCCCACGCCATCGGCGAGGCGGCCGAGCAGATCCGCCGCGGCGACGCCGTCGTCGCCCTGGCCGGCGGGACCGAGGCGGCCATCACCCCTGTCGGGATGGGCATGTTCTGCGCCATCGGGGCCCTGTCCCGCCGCAACGACGATCCGGAGGCGGCGTCACGCCCCTTCGACGTGGACCGCGACGGGTTCGTCGCCGGCGAGGGTGCGGCGATCCTGGTGCTCGAGGAGCTCGACCATGCCCGGGCACGAGGGGCGCGCGTCTACGCCGAGCTGGTCGGCTACGGCGCCACCGCCGACGCCGGCCACGTCACCCATCCCGATCCCGTCGGCACCCAGGCGGCCAGATGCGTGACCCTGGCCCTGCGCCGGGCCGGCCGGGCCCCCGCCGATGTCGGCTACGTGAACGCCCACGGGACGGGCACGACGCTGAACGACGCAGCCGAGACTCGCGCCCTGAAGCTCGCGCTCGGCGAGTCGGTCGTCGATGTGCCCGTGTCGTCCACCAAGTCGATGACCGGCCACCTCAGCGGCGCAGCCGGGGCCCTGGAGGCCATGGTCACCGTCCTGGCCCTGCACGACGGGTTCCTCCCGCCGACCATCAACCTCGATCACCCCGACCCGGAGTGTGACCTCGCCCACGTCGCCCACGTCGGCCGGCCGGCCGCCCCGGCGCTGGCCATCTCGACCTCGTTCGGCTTCGGCGGCCACAACGCGTGCCTGGCCTTCGCCGGGCCCGTCGACGCCGAGCCCGTACCGGCGACCTGATCGCCGTTCAGGGGCGGGGGCGCCGTGCAGGGCGGCGCACAGGTCGGCGCTCACCTCCGTGATGAGCCCGAGCAGGGCGTCGTCCGAGCTGCGGATGCGGCCGATGTCGACGGCGATCCAGCTCCCCGGCCCGTCACAGTTCCAGCCCGCGGGCAGGCCCAGGCCCCCGGGCGCGAGGAGGCCAGCACGCCACCGTCAGGGCGACGGGCATCCGCCGGGCCGGGCGAGGCTGCGGGCATGGGCGGAGTGTCGGCCGCTCCGAGGGGCCGCTGTCGTCGACGGTGCCGTCACGGCCCCTCATCTGTCGCCTTGGCGCCGGTGAACGGGAACCACACGACGACGGCGAGGTCCCACAGGGCGTGGCTGACGATGGGAGCGACGAGGGTGCCCCGCCACGCGAACACGGCACCCCAGAACGCGCCTCCGGCGACCGCAGCGAGCACCAGCACGGCCTTGCGTTCCCAGAGGTGGACGGCGGCGTAGCACGCGAGGGCGACCACGAAGCCGGCCCGCGCCTGCACGAGGCCCCGCCAGAACAGCTCCTCGCACGGCCCGACCAGCAGGAGGACCAGAGGGATCGGCAGCGGCTCGGAGGTGGGCACCGAGCGCAGCGTGTACAGCTCGTCGACCTGGGCGGCGATAGCCGGCAACCACCGCCGCAGGATGGCCGCACCGGCCCAGAAGACCCCGTAAAGGACCACGGCGCCGGCCACGCCCAGGGCCATATCGGGCAGTGTGGGACGGAGGAGGCCGCCCAGTCGCGAACGCTGGGCGACGAGGGCGTACGCGCCGATGGACAGGCCCGCCACCGCGGCCCGGGCCCAGAAGGCCGATCGCCCGAGGCCGAACATGGCGCCCCACGCCGCGGCGGCGAGCACCAGGCCGATCGCCACCGTGGGGCTCACGCTTCCACCGGCCATGGGAAGCTGTGGAGCGCATGCGAACGCTCGTCACCGGCGCCTCGGGTTTCGTGGGCCGGGCCCTGGTCCCCGCCCTGGTCGCCGCCGGCCACGACGTGCGGGCCGCCACCCGTCGCCCGGAGGCCTACCGGGGCGAAGGCGAGCCCGTGGCGCTCGACGTCCTCGACGGCTCGGGACTGGACGAAGCCCTCGACGGATGCGACGTGGCGTACTACCTGGTCCATTCCATGGAGGCGGCCGACTTCGCCGCCCAGGATCGCGGCGCGGCGGTGCGCTTCGCCCGCGCAGCGTCGGGCGCCGGGGCCCGGGTCGTCTACCTGGGCGGCCTCGGGCAGGGCGAGGTGTCCGAGCACCTGCGATCGCGGCACGAGGTCGGGCGGATCCTGCGCGCGGGGGCGGACACGGTGGAGCTGCGGGCCGCCATCGTGCTGGGCAAGGGCGGGGCCAGCTTCGAGATCATGCGCCAGCTCGTCGAGCGGCTGCCGGCCATGGTGTGCCCGAAGTGGGTCACCACCCGGTGCCAGCCCATCGCCCTGCCCGACATGGTCCGCTACCTGGTCGCCGCGCCCGGTCTCGAGGCGGGTTGCTACGACGTCGGTGGCCCCGAGGTCCTCACGTATGAGGACATGATGCGCCGTTACGCCACCCTCACCGGGCGCACGCGGCTGATCGTGAAGGTCCCGGTCCTGTCGCCGCGGCTGTCCTCGCTGTGGCTGGGGCTGGTCACCGACCAGCCACCGACGGTGAGCCGGCCGCTCGTGCAGGGACTGTCGGTGGAAGTGGTGGCCGGCGACGACCGCATCCGCTCACTCGTGCCCTTCCGGTTGTTGGGCTACGACGAGGCGGTCCGCCTCGCCATCGCGCCGTAGCTTCAGCACTTCCAGGCCGACGGGTACGAACGAGCACGCCCCGATGACCAGGACGACGGGCAGCAGCCAGGCGCCGAGGTCGGGGATGGTGCGGCCGAGGATGTAGCCGAGCACGGGCATCCCCGCCCCCCACAGCGTCCCGCCGACCACGTTGAACGCCACGAAGCGGCGGTACCGCATCCGGGCCACGCCGGCGACGAGGGGCGTGAAGGTGCGGATGACGGGGAGGAAGCGGGCGATGACGACGGTCCTGGGGCCGCCCTTCTCGAAATAGGCGTGGGCCCGCTCCAGGTTCCGCTGCCGGAAGAATCTCGAGTTCGGGCGGGTGAACAGGGCGGGTCCGGCCTTGCGCCCGATGAAATAGCCGGCCTGGTCGCCGGCGACTGCAGCGACGACAGCCACGACCACGACCACGGGCAGGTTCAGCACCCCCCGGTAGGCGAGGAGCCCGGCAGTGAACAACAGGGAGTCGCCCGGTAGGAAGAAGCCGATCAGGAGGCCCGACTCGGCGAAGACGATCAGGAACAGCCCGAGCATGCCGAACGCCTCGATCAGCGACTCGGGGCTCATTCCCGCACCGTAGACGCGCCCCGGAAGGGGCCTTGGCGCTCGACACCGGCCGGCGTCTCGTTTGACAGAGACTGGACGGCCTGTCAATTGTCGTTACTCATGGCCAAGCCCCTCGTCATCGTCGAATCGCCGGCCAAGGCCCGGACGATCGCCCGCTTCCTGGGCGGCGATTTCGTTGTCGAGTCCTCGGTCGGCCACATCCGGGACCTGCCCCGTGACGCCAAGGAGATCCCGGCCGCCTACAAGGGCGAGTCGTGGGCGCGCCTCGGCGTCGACACCGAGAACGGCTTCAAGCCGCTGTACGTGGTGAACAGCGAGAAGAAGCAGGTCGTCAGCAAGCTGAAGGCCGCGCTCAAGGGCGCCACCGAGCTCTACCTCGCCACAGACGAGGACAGGGAGGGCGAGTCCATCGCCTGGCACCTCATGGAGGTGCTCTCGCCGCCGGCGGGCATGCCGGTGCGGCGGATGGTCTTCCACGAGATCACCCCGGGGGCCATCCGGGAGGCGGTTGACAACTGGCGCGACCTCGACCGCCGCCTGGTCGACGCCCAGGAAGCCCGCCGCATCCTCGATCGGCTGTACGGCTACGAGGTGTCCCCCGTCCTGTGGCGGAAGATTCTCCCCCGCCTGTCCGCCGGTCGGGTGCAGAGCGTGGCCACCCGGGTGCTGGTGGAGCGGGAGCGGGCCAGGATGCGGTTCCGCAGCGCCTCCTACTCGGACGTCGACGCCCGGTTCTCGCGCCGGAGCCCGCCCTTCGCGGCCACCCTCGTCGCCCTCGACGGCACCCGTGTGGCCACCGGCCGCGACTTCGACGAGACCGGTGCCCGCACCGCCTCCGAGGTCGTCGTCCTCGATCCCGAGGGCGCCAGGGCCCTGGTCGCCCGCCTGGCCGACACAACCTTCACGGTGAAGTCGGTCGACGAGAAGCCGTACAAGCGCACGCCGTACCCCCCGTTCATGACGTCCACCCTCCAGCAGGAGGCCGGCCGCAAGCTGCGCTTCACCGCCCAGCGGGCCATGAGCGTGGCCCAGCGCCTGTACGAGAACGGCTACATCACCTACATGCGCACCGACAGCACCGCACTGTCCGAGACGGCGCTGACCGCGGCCCGCACCCAGGCCCGGGAGCTCTACGGTGCCGACTACGTGCCTGACCAGCCCCGGCGCTACGCCAAGAAGGTCAAGAACGCCCAGGAGGCCCACGAGGCCATCCGCCCCGCCGGCGACAGCTTCCGAACCCCCGAACAGGTGGCCCGCGAGGTGGCGCCCGACGAGGCCGCTCTCTACGACCTGGTGTGGAAGCGCACGGTCGCCTCCCAGATGGCCGACGTCCGGGGCAAGAGCGTGCAGGTCCGCATCACCGGTTCGTCGTCGTCCGGCGAGGCCGCCGAATTCGCCGCCGGCGGCAAGGTGATCGAGTTCCCGGGCTTCCTGCGGGCCTACGTCGAGGGCGCCGACGACCCAGACGCCGAGCTGGAGGACCGGGAGGTGCGGCTGCCCGCCCTGGCTGTGGGCGACACGGTGACCGCCGAGTCGCTGGAGCCCAAGGATCACGCCACCCAGCCTCCGGCCCGCTTCACCGAGGCGTCGCTGGTCAAGGCGCTGGAGGAGATGGGAGTCGGCCGTCCGTCGACCTACGCGTCGATCATCGCCACCATCCAGGACCGGGGCTACGTGTGGAAGAAGGGCTCGGCGCTGGTGCCCTCGTTCACCGCGTTCGCGGTGGTCAGCCTGTTGGAGAGCCATTTCGGCGACCTGGTCGACTATGCCTTCACGGCCCGGATGGAGGACGACCTCGACGGCATCGCCGGAGGCACCCAGGAAGCCCAGCCCTGGCTGTCGAAGTTCTACTTCGGCAGTGCCGACTCGGCGGCCGCAGCGGCCGACAATGGTACGCCGGGACTGCGTGACATGGTCAAGGACCGGCTGGAGGCGATCGACCCCCGGGCCATCAACTCCATCCCCATCGGCGCCGACGCCGACGGCAAGGAAATCGTCGTACGGGTGGGCCGGTACGGGCCGTATCTGTCCCGTGACGGGGAGACGGCCGCCGTCCCGGAGGGAATCGCCCCCGATGAGCTGACCGTCGAGAAGGCGGCCGAGCTTCTGGCCACCCCGAGCGGTGACCGGGTGCTGGGTGAGGACCCGGCCACCGCCCTGCCGGTCATCGCGCGAGCCGGGCGGTTCGGGCCCTATGTGCAACTCGGCGAGGTGGAGGCGTCGTCCAAGAAGAAGCCGCACACTGCGTCGCTGCTCAAGAACATGAACCTGGAGGCGGTCACCCTCGACGACGCCCTCCGCCTGCTCACCCTGCCGCGGGCGCTGGGCAAGGATCCGGCCGACGGGGCGGAGATCACCGTCCAGAACGGCCGGTACGGGCCGTACGTCAAGAAGGGCACCGACAGCCGCAGCCTGGAGGACGAGGACCAGCTGTTCAGCCTCACCCTCGAGGAGGCCCTGGCCAAGCTGGCCGAGCCGAAGGCCCGGGGGCGCCGGGGCGCCGCCGCTCCGCCGCTGAAGGAGATGGGCGACGATCCGTTCAGCAAGAAGCCCATCGTGGTGAAAGAGGGCCGGTTCGGGCCCTACGTCACCGACGGTGAGGTCAACGCCTCCCTGCGCAGCGGCGACGACGTCGAGTCTCTGACTCCCGAACGGGCCGCCCAACTATTGCAGGACAAGCGCGACAAGGGCCCCACGCCGCCCAAGCGGAAGGCTGCGCCGAAGCGCAAGAAATAGCGCTCCAACCCCTACGCTGACGCCGTGGCCGAGCGCATTTCCGATCCACCCGACCCCGGGGCCGCCGCCGCAGGCGTCGGTCCGATGAGGGGCCGGTTCATCGTCTTCGAGGGCGGCGAGGCCAGCGGCAAGTCCACCCAGGCCGCCGTGTTCGCCGATCGGCTGGGGGCGTTGCTGACCCGTGAGCCGGGCGGCACCGAGGTGGGCCGGGCATTGCGGTCCCTGGTCCTCGACCCCGCAGCCGGGACCCTCGACCCCCGGGCCGAGGCGCTGCTCATGCTGGCCGACCGCGCCCAGCACGTCGCCGAGGTCGTCGCGCCCGCCCTGGCCCGGGGCGCCGACGTGGTCAGCGACCGGTTCTCGGGTTCGACCTTGGCGTATCAGGGCTACGCGCGTGGCCTCGACGTGGCCGACCTCACCCGGCTGTCGGCGTGGGCGAGTGGCGGAGTGGAGCCCGATCTGGTCATCCTGCTCGACGTGACCGCTGCCGTCGCTGTCGCCCGGCTCGGCCGGAACCTCGACCGCATGGAGCAGGCCGGGGCCGCCTTCCATCGCCGCGTGATCGAGGGCTACCACACCCTGGCCGCTGCCGATCCTGTCCGGTGGCGCGTCGTCGACGGTACGGGCACGCCCGACGAGGTGTCGGCCCGGGTGACCGTCGCGTTCGAGGAGTGGCCGGGGGCGGCACGGTGACGAGCGTCTTCGACGACGTGGTGGGACAGGAGCGGGCCGTGGCCCATCTGCGGGCCGCGGTCGCCGCACCGGTCCACGCCTACCTGCTGGTCGGGCCGCCGGGTTCCGGGAAGCGCACGGCCGCCATCACGTTTGCCGCAGCGCTCCTCTGCCCGCGGGGGGGTTGCGGCACCTGCTCGGTGTGTCGCCGGGCCAGGGCCGAGGTCCATCCCGACCTGGTCGTGGTCGAGCGGTCGGGGGCCTTCATCAGCATCGACCAGGCCCGTGAGGTCCGCCGGTTGGCCATGCGGTCGCCCAACGAGGGGTCACGCAAAATCCTGGTCCTGACCGACTTCCACCTGGTGCGCGACGCCGCATCGGTGCTGCTCAAGGTGCTCGAGGAGCCGCCGCCCAGCACGGTGTTCGTCATCCTGGCCGAGCAGATGCCGCCGGAGCTGGTGACCATCGCGTCCCGCTGTGTGCGGGTGGACTTCGGCCCGCTCGATGACGCCCAGGTCGCCGAGGCGCTGGTGGCGGAGGGGGTGGACCGGGTGGTGGCCACCGAGGTCGCCGGGGTGGCCGGCGGCCGCCTCGACCGGGCCCGGCTCCTCGCACACGACCCCGGCTTCGCTGCCCGCCGGGAGATGTGGCGGTCGGTGCCGGGGCGCCTCGACGGGACCGGGGCCACG
>JALYYN010000257.1 GCA_030946525.1 Actinomycetota bacterium
CCGGCGGGCCGGTGCTGTGGCCGGGCGACGGTGCCGCCGTCCGGGCCGCTCCCCAGGAGCCCGATTGTGACGGGGGCGGCGTCGCCATCCCCCTCCGATCGGGCGGACACCCCTTCGGCGTGCTGGCCTACTACGGCCGGGCGACGGCGTTCGACGACGGGGACGTCGACTCCCTCGTCATCCTGGTCCGACAGGCGGAGACCGCCATCGAGAACAGCTTCCTGTACGAGGAGGCGGTCCGGCTGTCCCTCACCGACGGGATGACCGGGCTGTGGAACCGTCGCAACTTCGACCTGCGGCTCGAATCCGAGCTGTCCCGGGCGGTGCGGTTCGCCGAGCCCTTCGGCGTGGTCTTCGTCGAGCTCGACCAGATGAAGGCGGTGAACGACCGGCACGGCCACCAGGCGGGCGACACCGTGCTCATCGAGCTGGCCCGCAGGCTGACCGAGGCGGTGCGCGAGGTCGACCTGGTCGCCCGGTGGGGCGGCGACGAGTTCACGCTCCTCCTCCCCAAGACCGGCCTGGCCGGCGCCGTCCTGCTGGCCGAGAAGATCAGGGCCGCGGTCGGCACCGTCGCGTTCCGGGTAGACACGGGCTCCTTGGACCTCACCATCTCCGTGGGCGTGGCCGCCTATCCCGAGCACGGCTCGTCGGGAAAGGATCTGGTCGCCGCGGCCGACGCCGCGATGTACCGCGCCAAGGCCGGAGGGCGCAACCGGGTCGAGGCTGCGATCGCGCCCGAGAACGAAGCGCGACCAGCAGGAGGCGCACGGTGAAGAGAATCCGCAAGGCGGTCATTCCTGCCGCCGGCCTGGGCACCCGCTTCCTGCCCGCCACCAAGGCGCAGCCCAAGGAGATGCTGCCCATCGTCGACAAGCCGGCCATCCAGCACGTGGTCGAGGAGGCGGTGGCCGCCGGTCTCCGGGACATCCTCATCATCACCGGCCGGGGCAAGCGCTCGGTCGAGGACCACTTCGACCGCTCCTTCGAGCTGGAGCACTACCTCGAGAAGTCGGGGAAGACGGAAATGCTGAAGGAGATGCAGGCCATCGCCGGGATGGCCGACATCCACTACGTCCGCCAGGGCGAGCCGCGCGGCCTGGGCCATGCGGTGTCGGTCGCCCGCCAGCACGTCGGCGACGAGCCGTTCGCCGTGATGCTGGGCGACGACATCATGGCCGAGTCCTCCTCCGTCCTCTCGGACATGGTGAACCTGCACGAGCGCTACGGGCGGTCGGTCGTCGCCCTGAAAGAGTTCCCCCTCAGCGAGATCAGTGCGTACGGCTGCGCCCTGCCCGAAGCGGTGGAGGACAATCTCGTCCGCATCCTCGACGTCGTCGAGAAGCCCAAGCCGGAGGACGCGCCGTCGAACCTGGCCGTCATGGGGCGGTACGTCTTCACCCCCGAGATCTTCGACTGCCTCGACCGGATCCATCCCGGCGCCGGCGGTGAGATGCAGCTCACCGACGCCATGGCCCTGCTGCTCAAGGAGCAGACGATCTACGGGTACGTGTTCGAGGAGGGCCGCTACGACATCGGCGACAAGCTCGACTACCTGCGGGCCACGGTCGAGCTGGCCATCGGCCGGGAGGACCTGGGCCCCAAGTTCCGGGCCTTCCTGGCCGACCTCGTGCAGCGCAAGAAGCTGATCTGACCGGCCTGATCGACGTCGAGGAGGCGCGGCGGGTGATCCTGGCCGCGTGCCCCGTCCTGGCCGCGGTCTCTCGACCGCTGGCCGGGGCCCTCGGCTGCGTCACGGCCGGGGACGTGGTCGCCGCCCACGACGTCCCCTCCTTCGCCAACTCGGCCATGGACGGCTTTGCGGTACGGGCGACCGACACGCTCGGGGCTCCGGTCACCCTGCGGGTGGTCGGCACCGCGGCTGCGGGGGCGGCCCCGGGCGTGGCGGTCACCGCCGGCGCCGCGGTCCGGATCATGACCGGCGCGGTCCTGCCCGCCGGCGCCGACGCCGTCGTCATGGTGGAGCGGACCGCGCCGGGCGGCGACGGTCGGGTGGTGATCGAGGTGCCGGCGGCGCCCGGCGACCACCTGCGCCGTCCGGGGGAGGATCTCCGGGCCGGCCAGGTCATGTTCGAGGCCGGCACCGAGCTGTCGCCGGGCCATTTGGGCGTGCTGGCCAGCGTGGGCGCGGCGACGGTGGAGGTGATTCCCCCGGCGCGTGTGGGCGTGCTGTCCACCGGCGACGAGCTGGTCGCACCCGGGGCCGAGCTGCGGCCGGGCCAGATACGCGACAGCAACCGGCCCATGCTCCTGGCCCTGGTGGCGAGGGCCGGCTGCGTGCCGGTCGACCTGGGGACGGCGCCCGACGACGAGGACGCCATCGCCGAGGCCATCGGGCGGGGGGTGACCGGCTGCGACGCCATCATCACCTCCGGGGGCGTCAGCGTGGGCGACTTCGACTACGTGAAGACCGTGCTCGACCGCATGGGCGAGATGCACTGGTGGCAGGTCGCCGTCCGCCCGGCCAAGCCGCTGGCCTTCGGGACGGTGGACGGGGCACCGGTGTTCGGCCTGCCCGGGAACCCGGTGTCGTCGCTGGTGTCCTTCGAGCTCTTCGCCCGACCCGCGCTCCGCCAGATGATGGGCCACCGCGAGCTGTACCGGCCCCAGGTGCCGGCCGTGGCCGACGAGGCGTTCCGCCGCCGGCCCGACGGCAAGCTGCATCTCCTCCGTGTCGTCGCCACGCCGGACGACCGGGGCGCCTGGCACGTCCGCTCCTCCGGCGGTGAGGGGTCCCATCTGCTCCGGGCCATGGCGCTGGCCAACGCCCTGGCCCTCCTGCCCGACGGCGATGGCGTGGACGAGGGCGCGTCCGTGCAGGTGATGCTCCTGACCTAATCTGGTGAGGGTGACCGTCGCCCCGTTGGTGGACCCCCACGGGCGCACGGTCCGCGATCTGCGCATCTCCGTCACCGACCGGTGCAACCTCCGGTGCCGGTACTGCATGCCGGCCGAAGGCATGGACTGGCTCGACCGCTCGGACCTCCTGAGCTTCGAGGAGATCGAGCGGGTGGCCCGGATCTGCGTGGAGCGGTTCGGCTTCACCGGGATCCGCCTGACGGGTGGCGAGCCGACCGTGCGGGCGCATCTGCCCGTGCTGGTCGAGAAGCTTGCCGCCCTGGGGACCGACCTGTCGCTCACGACCAACGGGACCACCCTGCGGCTGCTGGCGGACGACCTGCGCGCCGCCGGCCTGGCCCGGATCAACATCTCCCTCGACTCCCTGCGGCCTGAGACGTTCCTCGCCCTCACCCGTCGCCACGCCCTCGACCAGGTGCTGGACGGGATCGACGCCGCGGTCGAGGCGGGGTTCTCGCCGGTCAAGGTCAACTGCGTGCTCATGCGGGGGGTCAACGACGACGAGATCGTGGACTTCGCCACGTTCGGACGGGAGAAGGGCGTGACCGTCCGCTTCATCGAGTTCATGCCCCTCGACGCCGACGACGGCTGGCTTCCGCGCACCGTCGTCCCCGGCGCCGAGGTGGTAGCCGCCATCGCGGCCGTCTACCCGCTCGAGCCGGTCGACGCCCGGGGATCGGCCCCCGCCGAGCGGTTCCGGTACGCCGACGGACGGGGCGAGGTCGGCGTGGTGGCCAGCGTCACCCAGTCGTTCTGCGGGAGCTGTGACCGGGTCCGCCTCACCGCCGAGGGGATGTTCCGCAACTGTCTCTTCGCCGTCCGGGAGACCGACCTGCGGTCGGTGCTGCGGGCCGGGGGCAGCGACGACGACGTGGCCGCGGCCATCGTGGCCGACGTCGGGACCAAGTGGGCCGGCCACTCCATCGGCCACGTCGACTTCATCCGCCCGGACCGCTCCA
>JALYYN010000513.1 GCA_030946525.1 Actinomycetota bacterium
TCTCGGGCCATACGCACCGCCCGCTCTCGTAGCTCAGGCGGATACCTCTTCTGGGCCGGGTGTTTCGTCGTCATGCTCCATCCTCACTTCCAAGGTGTGGAGCCTCCGCGAAACCCAGGCCGATTCACCGTACGAGCACCATCACGGGCTGTCCCCGTTCGAGGTACGTCTTGCCGATCACGTGCCTCCTTTAGCCTGAATCCACCGATTGGTTTCGGCCAGCCGACGAGAAGGCCGGGAAGCTGATCCAGGTGGACGATGAGAGCCAACGGGGGGTCGATAGCCTCCTCGGGCCGCTGAGGAGGCGTGGCTGCCCAACGCGTCCGGCGGAGTCTGTGAAGTGGGGTGCTCGACGGGTCGGCCCGGTTGGCCGCCGCCCTGCCCTTGGTCTCAGGTGACCACGACGACGGCACGCAAGTTGGCGAGGGAGGAGTCGAAGCGCTCGGCCCACGGCCAACGCTTCGGCATGTGCAGGGTGAACTTGCGGGCCGAGAAGGTGATCCGGCCAGGCGTGCGTAGGTAGCGCCGCCGCAGGGTGTCGGTGGCGATGAGGGTCTCACCGAGGCCGACCCGACTGGTCCAGCGGGCGAGGTTGTGAGCTATGACGTTCAGGCCGAGCCAAGCGGCGTTGGCCCCAAAGCGCCCCGAGGGCATGTGGTTCAGCCCGACGCCGTACTTGAGGTCGCGGATGGTGTCCTCGACCACGGCGTGGCGGCGGTGGTCGGCTTCGATGGCGATCGTCTCGCCGACGCGATCGGTCACCAGGGCGTGGTAGGCGTAGTCGACCAGCAAGGCGAGCTGGGACCCCGGGGTGGGCTTGGTGCGGCGCACGATGAGACGGACCAGCGGGGCCTTGCGGCCGAAGGGCCGGTAGGTGGTCTCGGCCACGTCGGCGCCGTCGAGGAAGTACGGGATGGCCACCCATGCGTCCTCGGGGATCGTGGCGATCGCCTTGCGGATGGCCGGGTTCAGCTTGACGGTGATGGAAAAGCGCACGTCAGCGGCCCGACAGGCGCTCGCGACCGTGCCCGAGTAGAAGCCCGAGTCGGCCCGCAACGTGATGGGACCGCTGGCCCCGGCGGCCCGGGCCCGGTTGAACGTCTCGGTGAGGAAGCCGGCCGCGCCTCGTCCGGAGTTTGCGTTGCCGCCCCGCTGGCGGCAGTGGACCACATCGCCGGTGCCGGCCACCACGGCCATCAGCGGGTGGTAACCCCGGACTTTGTTGTAGGTGAACTTCGTCCCGCCCTGCTTCTTGAGACCGTAAGTCTCGACGATCGAAGAGTCGACGTCGATGGTGAACGGCGCCTCGCCCGGGCCGGCACCGGCGGCCCACGCCCGGCCGAGCAACTCACCGGCCACCTTGTCGAGCTGACGGACGTGGCCCCAGGTGAAGCTGCGCAAGAAGGTGCCCAGCGTCGAGGGCGCCAGCACGGCATGGCCCAGCACGGCCTGGGTCGACCCCGCCCGCAGGGCGTCGCAGTCATCGATCGAGTCGCCCCCGGCCAACGCCGAGTGGACCAGCGTCATGGCCTTGTGGCCGACGTTGGCGTGGCCGGCGGCGTCGCCCAGGTCGACATGGTCGTCGAACAGCTCCCGCAGCCCGAGGTGCTGGGCCAGGGTGGCCGGCAGCATCAGCCCGGCGTCGGCCACCAGCCGCTCGTCATCGAAGGTCACCGCGATGGCGTCGAGGCTGTGAGATGATCGCATCAAGAAGGTGCCCTCCGATTCGGGGTTTTCGGCTGGTCTCGCAACCGCCATTCTCCCTGGTCAGGGGGCACTTCTACGTTATGGGTTAGCTCGTCAGGACGAGGCCAATCGGTGGATTCGGGCTTAGTCAGCCTGGCGATCCGGCGCTCAAGGCGTCGAGGTCACCAACTCCGTCGAATTGGCGGTGAGCCGGGGTGAGCCTCTCGCACCGTCCCGGCCAACAGCGGGCGCCGACGGCCGCCCCTGGCAGACTCGCCCGCCTGTGCCCCGCGTCTGTGAGTTCTACGGGATCGTGATCTGGCTCTACTACGACGAGCACCCGCCGCCGCACTTCCACGCCACCTACGGCGAGCACGTGGCCCAGGTGGCCATCGACTCGGGCGACGTCCTGGCCGG
>JALYYN010000258.1 GCA_030946525.1 Actinomycetota bacterium
CCCAGTTCCCGGCTGATGTCGATGGCGTGACCGCCCCCGCTCACGAGGGGGTAGATCACCGGGAGCAGGCTGGTGACGGCTTCGGGCACGTGTGCCCGGAACGCCACCACGCTGCGGAAGCTGCGGAAGCCGCTGTCGGCCACGACCGCCGCCACCCGGGCCCCCCTAGCCACCGCGGCCAGCGACGCGAAGGCGCCGCCCGAGAATCCCAGCAGGACGACAGGCGCGCCCACGTTGGCGTCGACCCAGCGGGTGGCGGCCCCGACGTCGTCGGCCTCCCGCTGGCCGCCGCCGTAGCGCCGGGCACCCGAGACATACCCCAGGTCGGGGAACAGCAGGCCGTAGCCGAGGTCGTGGAGCGGAGGGCCGACCTCGACCGTCGCCGTGCGGTTCCCGCCGTAGCCGTGGACGACGACGATGACCGGCCGGCCAGGGTCGCCGGGGACGTACCAGGCCGGGAGGCCGTCGCCGTAGGTGACGTCGGAGAAGGCCAGCCCCACCGACGACGGGTCGGGCAACTGGCGGGCGTCGGCGCCACCCCGGGCGATCTTGACCGCCGCGTAGGCGTTGAGCGACACCCAGCCCGCCACCAGGGCGGCCACCACTCCGGCGGCGACCCGTCGGGCCCGGCGCCGGGCGTTCGTCGGAGGGTCGTTGCGCACCGGTGAGACCCGACGCTACCGGCCGCACCGGCGGGGCGTTTGTCGCCCCGAGCGGCCGGGTAACGGTCAGCCGGTGGCACCGAAGCCTCATGGCCTCCGGTTTCTGCGCTCGGCGGGAAAGGCAAGATGGAGCATCGAACCCGAGGGAGCACACATGGCGAGCAGTGAAGAAGCCTGGGAGAACCACGATCACGACGCCCTGGTCCACTCGCACCGGCACTACCACGTCACCCACAACTACCAGGAGGCCGGCGGTGGGTTCGAGCACCTGAGCGCGGCCCACGAGCACAGCCACGACCACGCCGCGGTGACCCACAGCCATCGTCCCCACGAGCGCTTCGACGACGAGCACGCCGGCGAGGCCCACGTCCACGACCATGCCGTTCCGGTCCAGGACGGCCAGGTGCAGGACGGCCAGGCGGACGGCGGTGCGGCCAAGCCCAAGAAGGCGGCCGCCAGGAAGTCGGCGGCGAAGGCCGCGGTCCCGGGCGCGAGCTGACCTGAACGGCACCCGGCTCCGCGTCGGGGCGGCGGCCCTGCTGTTGCTGGCCGGCTGCGCGTCGGGCGACGGCGTGCCCGAGGCGTCGCCCCAGCCGACCACCACCACGACGGCACCGGCCGCCGCCGAGGTGACCGTGCGGGGCGTGGTGGCCGGCGTCTCCGGCAGCGCCCGGGTGGTGCAGCTGAGCCCGCCGGTGAGCGGATACTCCAATCTGGCGCTCACGACCGACACCCAGATCGTGCGGGCCAACGGCGCCCCGGCCACGCTGGGCGACGTCACCGCCGGGGCCACCATCGAGGCGGTCGGCCGGGCCACCGACGCCCAGTCAATCGTCGCCAGGAAGCTCACCCTGTTGTGAGCTAGTCACCCCGAAGCGCGTACCCTCCCCTGTCATGCGCGGGTACGGCTACGGGTTCCACCACCGGATGGGGCGTGACCCCGACCTGGTGGCCGGGAAGAGCCTCGACCGCCACGTGCTCCGGCGGGTGCTCAC
Organism: Actinomycetota bacterium; assembly: GCA_030946525.1. Taxonomy (GTDB): domain Bacteria; phylum Actinomycetota; class Acidimicrobiia; order Acidimicrobiales; family AC-14; genus CADCTB01. The sequence goes on from JALYYN010000258.1 coordinate 1,658, forward strand.
CTTCGCCCGGCCCTACCGCCGGCTGCTGCTGGTCTTCGTCGGGTCGATCCTGGCCGGGTCGATCGTCGGGATCCTCCCGCCACTGGTGTTCCGCAGCATCATCGACCACCACGCGGTTCCCCGCCGCGACCTCGCCGGGCTGAACCGCCTGGCCCTCCTCGCCCTGACGCTGGCCGTCGCCGGCGCCGGGTTGGACATCCTGCAGCGGTGGCTGTCGGCCCGCATCGCCGAGGGCCTGATCTTCGACCTGCGCTCCGCGCTGTACGACCACGTGCAGGGCATGCCGCTGGCCTTCTTCACCCGGACCCAGACCGGGTCGCTCATCAGCCGCATGAACAACGACGTCATGGGCGCCCAGCAGGCCTTCACCGGCACGCTGGGCAGCGTCCTGCAGAACGTCCTCGACCTGACGGTGACCCTCGTCGTGATGGTGCAGCTCGAATGGCGGCTGACCATTCTGATACTGCTCGTCGTGCCGGTCTTCCTCATGCCGGCCAAGCGCATCGGTCGCCAGATGCAGCGGCTGACCCGCGAGTCCTTCCAGCTCGACGCAGTCATGAACGCAGGCATGACCGAGCGGTTCAACGTCTCCGGGGCGCTACTGGTCAAGCTGTTCGGACACCCCCGACGCGAGTCGGCGCAGTTCGCCGAGCGGGCCGGCCGGGTTCGCGACATCGGGATCCAGACGGCGATGTACGGGCGGCTGTTCTTCTCCGCCCTCGCCCTGCTGGGGGCGGCCGGCACCGTCGCCGTCTACTGGCTGGGCACCCGGCTGGTCATCGACGGCTCCCTCACCATCGGCACCCTCAGCGCCCTGGCCATCTACGTCACCCGCATCTACAGCCCGTTGACCCGGCTCACCAACGCCCAGGTCGACGTGATGACGTCGCTGGTGAGCTTCGAGCGGGTCTTCGAGGTCCTCGACGCCACCCGCGCCATCGAGGACGCTCCCGGCGCCTACGACCTGATCGACCCGAAGGGCCGGGTCGAGGCGGACGACGTGTGGTTCCGGTACCCCGCCCCGTCGACGGTGTCGATCGCCTCGCTGGAGGCCGACGCGTCGACGCCGCTGTCCGACGACCCGTCCCGCGCCGTGCTGAAGGGCGTGTCGTTCGTGGCCGAGCCCGGCCAGATGGTCGCCCTGGTCGGCCCCACCGGCGCCGGGAAGACGTCGCTCTCATACCTCGTCCCCCGCCTGTACGACGTCACCTCCGGTTCGGTCCGCGTCGACGGCCACGACGTGCGCAACCTCACCTCCGAGTCGCTGGCCGCGGCCATCGGGATGGTGACCCAGGACGCCCACATGTTCCACGACACCATCGCCGCCAACCTCCGCTATGCCAAGCCCGACGCCACCGACGC
>JALYYN010000283.1 GCA_030946525.1 Actinomycetota bacterium
GGGTGTCGTCGTCGACGGCCAGCGGCGAGGTCCACGTCACCCCGCCGTCGGTGGAACGCTGGACGACGATGTCGGCGAGGGCCGTGGTGGGCGACGTGCTCGGCGTGGCCGCGTAGGCGGCGACGAACGTGCCCGTGGCCCCGCCCTTGGCCGTCCAGCCCAGCCCGGTCATGTTCCCGGTGCCGGCGTAGATCGGGTCACCGAGGGTGGTGATGGCCCAGGTCTTGCCCTGGTCGGTGGAACGGCCGATCAGCTGCGGCATCGGATAGCCGTACCAGGTGCCGGGGGTGAGCCCGGCACCCGCGTCGGGAGGCGGCGCTATCTGGTCGTTGCTGGCAGTGGTAGGGCCGGCCACCGCGAGGAGCACGCCGTCGTGGGCGGTCAGGAAGGGGTTGCCGAAGCCGCTGGACATGAACAGCTGGTGGGAGGTCCCGCCGATAGTGGCCGAGGGACGGGGGAAGGTGTTGAGGTTCACCGCCGGCGCGAACGTGGCCCCTGCATCGACGGACGTCGCAACCATGATGTTGGGGTTCTTGAGGGGGGAATCGGAAGGAGCGTCGGGGTAGCTCTGGCTGAAGCCGACGGTGACCATGTCACGCGGGCCCGACGTGTCGACGGCCAGGCCGGTCACGCCGGAGTCGTTGGCCACCACGCCGGTCTTGCCGCGGTTGTTGTCCGCCAGCGCCGTCGTCCAGGTCGTGCCCAGGTCGGTGGTCCTGGCCACCACGATGCTCGACTTTCCCTCTCGCGTGCCCTCGCCATCGCCGTAGGCCTGGTGGGCGTAGTAGAGGACGCCGTTGCGGCCCCACGCCAGGGAGGTCATGGGCACGCCGGCGGTGTTATTGGTGCAGTAGGGGTATGCGTCCGGCGTCGGCTGGCTCTTCGAGAAGTGCCAGGTGTGCCCTCCGTCCCTCGATACCGTCAGGACGCAGCCCTTGCTGCGCAGATCGGCGGTGGCGGCCACGACGATCCTCGGATCGGTCGGGCTGGCGAGCATGGACGTGGGACCGGTGAAGGCGCGGGCCGGGGTCTCGGCGTCCTTGGTCATCTGCGCCGCGGCGGTCAGCTTCTTCACCGTCACGCCCTGGGCGGCATAGGTGACCTGCTTGAAGGTCGAGACGGTCGGCCCCGGCTCGGCCACCGCCGACCCTGCGGACGCCGCCATCATCCCGCCCAACGCCGCCGCCACCACGGCGGCGGACACCTTGCCGTACCTCACTGCTTCCTCCCCCAAACGTGCTCTCGCCCTCCACGGGCGCGGACCTTCGTCACCGCTGAACAGATATCGCAGATCGTGGCGCTATGCCGTCTTGACCCGCTATGCCGTCTTGACCGGCTGCGCCGTCCCTTCCGGGCGCTTCCCGCCGGCGGCCAGGCTCCACGCACCGGCCACGAGCAGGCCGACCACCGCCACGCCCAGTCCGAGCAGCACCAGGCTGGAAGCCCCGGGGCCGGAGCCCACGTCGAGGGAGGCCGGGCGCGCTGCGGGGCCGGTGGCCGCCGGCGGCAGGGTGCCGACGTAGATCACGGACTTGGGCACCGCGGCGTTCATGTTGTGGTAGTTCTGCACCGCGTACAGCAGGTGCTGGCCATACGGGGTGTTCGCCGGGATCGGCACGTCCCAGGTGAACTTGCTGGTCATGGTGGTCGTCGGCGCCGGCGCAGAGGTCAGCAGCGGCCCGGTGGGGGAGTCGAGGTGAATATCCACCGGCGCCCCGGCGGCGAACTCCCTACCGATGACGGTCACCGTGCCACCGGGCTGGACGGTGGAGGAGACCGTCGTCAGCGAAATGACCGCCACGCAGGCCCAGGCCAGGCCGGCAGGCACGAGAACGGCCATGGCCGCACCCACCCCGACCGCCCAACGACGACGTGACCGGATCATCCCGATGGCTCCTGTCCGATGAAGACGTGGCGATTGACTATTCCGATCGGACCCTACCCGGAACGCGCGCGTCCGACAAGGTCTCCCCGAAGGCCGGCCTCACCCGTCCCGGCGGGGCCGCGACGCTGACCTACCCTGCCCGGTGTGGCCCGGCCGCCCCGTCCCCGGCTGCTGGCCGACCTGACCCCGCTGCGGGCCTCACGCGACTTCCGGCTGCTCTTCCTCGGCGCCGGTGTCTCCCAGGTGGGCCGGCAGCTCACCGTGGTGGCCGTCCCGTTCCAGGTGTTCCTGATGACCCGGTCGTCCCTGGCCGTCGGCCTCGTCGGCCTGGCGACCCTGGGCCCGCTGGTCACCCTCTCGCTGGCCGGCGGGGCGATCGCCGACGCCGTGGACCGCCGCAAGATCCTCCTCGTCGTGCAGGTCCTGTCGGCGGCGACCAGCGCGACGCTGGCCCTCAACGCCGCGTCGCCCCATCCCCGGCTGTGGCCAATCTACGTGCTCGCCGCCCTGGCGGCGGGCCTGGCCGGTGTCGACCTGCCCACCCGGAGCGCCATCGTGCCCGGCCTCGTCGGCCGTGAGCTGTTCCCGGCCGCCGCCGCCCTGAACCAGGTGCTGATCCAGGTGGGCCAGGTCGCCGGGCCCGCCCTCGCCGGCGTGGTGATCGCCCGGGTCAGCATCGCCGCCGCGTACTGGATCGACGTGGCCACCTTCGGGGCCGCCATCCTCGCCGTCGCCGCCATCGCGCCCCAACCGCCCAGGAGGGCGCCCGGGAGAGCCGGGCTGACGTCGATTGCGGAGGGCTCCGCTACCTGAAGGGCCGGCGCCTGCTGACCAGCACCTTCCTCATCGACATCGACGCCATGGTCTTCGGCATGCCCCGGGC
>JALYYN010000285.1 GCA_030946525.1 Actinomycetota bacterium
GCCCACGGCACCACCGTCGTCATGTCGCCCCACCTGCTGCTGGAGGCCGAAGGGCTCGCCCACCAGGTCGTGATGATGGAGGACGGGACCGCGGTCCTGGCCGGGTCGACGGCGGAGCTCATGCGCCGGTACTGGCCCCGGCCGGTGGTCCGGTTCGGCGCCGAGGACCCGTCCGGCCTCGACGTGCTGGCGGCGATGGACGGCGTCGTCGGCTATCGGCGGGACGGTGACCAGGTGGCCGTGGTCGAGCTGGACGACCTGGGCCGGGTGCCGGCCCTGGTGGCCTCGCTGGCCGGCGCCGGCGTGCGGCTGACCAGCGTGACGCCGCACCAGGCGTCGCTGGAGGAGCTGTACCTGCGGGTGCGGGAGCGGGACCGGTGAACCGCGGCCGCATGTGGGCCGTCGCCCGCAACGACCTGCGCCAGCTGGCCCACAGCCCCGACTTCTGGGCGCCGATGCTGGTCCTCGCCGCCCTCTTCTTCGTGATCCTCCCCACCATCCTCCTGCTCACCATCACCAACCTCGGCGCCATCGGCACCGTGCAGAAGGTCTCCGCCGCCCTCGACCTGCTGCCGCAGGCCGCGCAGCACGCCATCCGGGGCACGACCGCCGCCGACCGGACCACCTACGCCCTCGCCGTCTACCTCTTCGCGCCCATGGCGGTGATCGTCCCCATGACCATCTCGACCGCGGTCGGCGCCAACACCCTCGTGGGGGAGAAGGAGAAGGGCACCGGCGAGTTCCTGGCCCACTCGCCGGCGTCGGAGCGGGAGATCTACCTGGGCAAGCTCGTCGCCAGCCTCCTTCCCGGCTACGTCACCACGCTGGTCGGCTTCGGGCTCTACTCCCTGGCCGTCAACCTGATCGTCGGCCCCCACGTCGGCGGGTGGTTCTTCCCGACCAGGGCGTGGTGGGTGCTGATGCTGTGGGTGGTCCCGCCCTTCCTGGCCATCACCCTGTCCGTGGTGCTACGCCTCTCGGCGCGGGTGAAGAGCGCCGCGGCGGCCCAGCAGGCGTCCGGGCTGGTCACCCTGCCCCTCATCATGATCTCCTACGCCCAGTCGACCGGCGGCCTGTTGGGCGCCGGTCACGCCGGGCTGTGGGTGGGCGCCTTCGCCTGGGCGGTCGCCGTCCTCGGCCTCATGCGCGGCGCCCGGGCCGTCACCCGGCCCCGCCTACTCGGTGTTGATGTGAGTCGTGGTGGACATGTGAGTCGCCGACCGTCGAGAGAACCTGCCTAGGGAAAGCCCGGCGGCCGGCGACACACAGCTTGTGCGACCGCGTCGCCCCTATTCGAGGGTGCAGCCGCAGGAGTTGATCTCCCGGGTGATGATGCCCCTGCCGGTGTCCATGTGGGTGGTGCAGGGCATGCAGGGGTCGAAGCTGCGGATGGCCCGCAACACGTCGATGCCCTTGACCTGGTCGTCGGGGACACTCTCGAGCAGCGGGGTGTCGACGATGGCCTGCTCGTAGGGCCCCAGGCCCCCGAAGGGGTCGGTGGGCGAGGCGTTGAGGGTGGAGGGGGTGGTGATCTGGTAGTTGACGATCTTGCCCTTGTCGATGATCTCGTGGTGGACCAACCAGCCACGCCCGGCCTCCCAGAAGCCCACGGCCACCCGCTCGTCGCGGGGGATGCGGAACGGGGTGTGGACCTTGGTCTCACCCCGGCGCCAGTACTCGAAGGCCTTGAGCAGGCAGTTCATGCCGATGACGGCGGTGAACGAACAGGCATAGGCCCGGGCCCGGTTGCGCTCCAGGGCGTTGATGGTGCGGGGCACGGGCCAGAACAGCTCGGTCTCGGGCAGGGCGTAGCGGGGCAGGACCATGCGCAGGCCGTCGCCGGTGGCCTCGAAGAACGGGTTCTCCGGGGTGGACCCGCTCAATGCCGTGGTCCACATGCGCCCGTAGGTGCCCGTCTCGATGGTCTGGCGGTCCCAGCGCGGGGCGGTGTCCCAGGTGTACTTGTCCTTGAAGCTCGTGGCTGTGGGGCGCGGGATGGTGGTCTTGTTCCACGGGTGATACGGGCTCAGCGGGTTGCCCAGGGGGTCGGTGCGGTAGCGCTGGGGGCCGTTCTTGGTCCAGTCGTCGTAGAAGCTGTGCTCCACGAACTCCTCGAAGCCCATGTTGATGTCGGTGAGGTTGGTGGTGCGCAGCTTGCCGTCGA
>JALYYN010000309.1 GCA_030946525.1 Actinomycetota bacterium
CCTAGGTCAGGGGCCGCTCCGCCCTCTCGTCGACACGAACCGCCCGTCGCAGGAACCTCGCTCCCCTGCCGGCGCGACCCGGTCCTACATCGTGTGCAACCCGGGCCCGGCCGCCCGGGGTGACGCCGACGAGTCGCACGTCGGGGTGCTCGACGCCGCGGAGGAGGTGTCGCGCGTGTGGGTGGCGTAGGTGGAGCCCTCCCGGCCGAGGGTCCGCAGAAACGGGAACACACGTGGTCGCCGACGACGGTGAACATCTCGGCCGGCGCACCGGTTAGTTCCGCATGGTTCGAGCGTCGGTCGATCCGTCGTGTCGGCAATGACCCCGGTCCCCGTTCGTGTGTGGTCGACCACGCTCGCGTCTCGGCGAACAGCCGGGGCCGGGACCCGGTCACCGAGTCCGTGAATTGGACCCTCCTCACTCGCGAGACGACGCTGCGCGGGCCAACGTGTGGTCATCGTCGAGGGCTTCAGTTGCCAGTTTTGCCAACAGACGTTCGGACCACCGAGCGAACTAGTAACCCAAACACCCTCGGTGTTGTAAGTTCGCTGCGTGGACCCAACGAAGTTCGTCTCCCGCGAATTTGGTCAAGTCATCCCGGTCCTTGGTCCGCCACGGTGTCATGCCTATGCTCCTGAACCCATTCCACGGGACCTCGCGCTCGACAACGAGACCGTTCTGCTGCTGTCCGAAGCAGACGACGCCATGGGGCGGCTTGCCGGGGCAGGACGGCTCCTGCCAAACCCCCACCTGCTCGTGAACGCCTACCTGACCCAGGAGGCTGTAGCCAGTTCGAGAATCGAGGGGACCCAGGCGTCGCTCTCTGAGGTCTTCAGGGCAGTCGCCGGAGGAGGGAACCCCTCCAGCGACATCTTCGAGGTCCGCAACTACATCGGTGCCTTGAACCGTGGTCTCCAGCGGCTGAACGAGCTACCGGTCTGCCTTCGCCTGGTCACTGAGATGCATGGCGTCCTGATGGCCGGCGTCCGTGGACGCGAAAGAACGCCAGGTGAGTTCCGGAAAGCGCAGAACTGGATCGGGTCACCCGGCGACCGTCCGGACACAGCCGCCTTTGTGCCGCCCCCGGTCGAGCTCCTCGCAGCCCTTCTCGGCGACTGGGAGGCCTACGCGAATGACCCACCACCGGTCCCAACACTGGTCCAATGCGCCCTCCTGCATTATCAGTTCGAGACGATCCATCCCTTTTATGACGGAAACGGCCGGCTCGGACGGCTGCTCATTGTGCTCTTCCTCGTCAGCAGGAACAGGCTGCCGCAGCCGTTGCTCTACATCAGCCGGTACTTCGAGGAAAATAGGAGGGAATACTACGACTGCCTGCAAGCGGTCCGAGAGCGCGGCGAGATTCAGCAGTGGCTCCGGCTGTTCCTCCGAGCTGTATCCGTACAGGCGCAAGACGCTGTGCGCCGTGCCGAGAGGCTGGTCGACCTCCGCGAGACATATCGACAAGGTCTCCGTGGGTCGCGCAGCCGTGCGGGTGAGGTGGTCGATCTCCTGTTCGAGAACCCCGTGCTCACGACTCAACGGGTCCACGAGGCACTCGGAGTGACTATGCCCGGCGCCCTGAACCTTGTCCGCCAGCTCGAGCAACTTGGCGTCCTCCAGGACTCGGGGCACCGAACTGGACGAGGCGGCCGTCGCTACTGGCTTGCAAACGCCATCCTGACGACGCTGGAAGCTGGCGAAGATGACGAGCCGGCGTTGGCCGCCGAAGGGACGTCCTTCGATCCGGCGCCGGTACTGGAAACCTGAGCAGTCGCCGGCTCCCACGGTAGATTCCTTCGCCACGGTCACCGTCCGGGTGGACGAGGCCGAGGCGAATACAGCTTTGGATGGTGATGAGCCGGCCGTGACGCTGACGCTGCGGCCTGGCATCGGGCCGTCGGCCGCCAACACGTGGGTGGACGTCGGCGACGTGACGAGGGACGAGCACCAGCAACTGAGTGCTGCCCCAGCTCGCGAGAGACCGGACCTCCTCCACACTTGGTAGGTTGCATATTTACCAAGTGATCGGAGTGCAATGCCCGCAACCTCGGAGTTCCTCGTCTCCTCCAGCGGCCAGATGTCCGTCCCGGCTGCGGTTCGCCACCGTTGGGGCCTCGATCAGGGCGGACGCGTGACCGTGGTCGATCTCGGTGACGCCGTCGTCCTGCTTCCCCCGGGCGGGCGGGCGGGTCTCCTCGACGCAGCCCTGTCGGGCGAGGACCACGTCGCTCTCGTGACGGGACTCGACGATCCCGATCTCGCGACGACGTAAGTGCCGGCGACGGTTGTCGACGATCACCTGCTGCGGGACATCGTTGTCGGCCACCGCGACGAGACCCTTGACGGGCTGGCGCCCGACGGCGTGGCGACCACGGGCCTGTGGCTGTTCCGATTGTGCTCGTCCTTCGCCGATCCGACCGTCGTCGGGAAGCTGTCCGCTCCGGTGGCATCGTTGCCGGAGGACATGCAGGCGCGCTTTCGGGCGCAACTCGTGGCCCTGCCCCCCTCGATCGAGGTTTTCAGCCTCCGGGACATGGCTTGGCCGATGGCGCTTCTCCAGACTCGCCACCGCGCCGCAGGACGGTCACTGTCGGCGGCGATGGTCGAGGCCCTCGCCGCCGCCCACCGGCTCGGCCAGGCGATCGCCGTATCACACCACGATGTCGGACCGAACCTCCGTGCGGCCGCCGAGGCAGACGGCCTGGCGTTCCACGTCGTGTAGCGGGCCCGGGGTCAGGAGCGACTGTTGTCGAGGTGCTGCAGGAGGTCGTGGGCGGCGAGCTCGATCTCCTTGTGGCCCCACTCGGAGGCCCGGAAGACGCATGCCATGAGCCCGGTGCGGTGCAGCCGCCGGAAGTCGCCGTAGCCGAACGCGTAGCGGGCCTTGGTCTCGTCGGTCGCCCCTTCGGTGAGCCCGAGGTGCCACTCGGAGAACTCGTCCCAGGAGTGGGACTCGAGGAACCGGTTCTCGTCCTCGGCGCTGGGCTGCACGTCG
>JALYYN010000096.1 GCA_030946525.1 Actinomycetota bacterium
GAATGTCCTCGAGGCGCAGGCTGCGCAGGGCCTTGAAGCCGAAGACGTTGCCGACGAGCGAGGTCAGGACGTTGACGACAGAGCCTTCCTCGAACAGGTCCATCGGGTAGGCGACGAAGGCGAAGAAAGCGCCGCTGGGGTCGCCCTTTATGGGTTCGATCCGGTAGGCCCGGCCCTTGTAGTAGTCCAGATCGGTGAGCAGGTCGGTCCACACCGTGGTCCAGGTGCCGGTGGATGACTCGGCGGCCACCGCGGCGGCCGCTTCTTCGTGCGGCACGCCTTCCTGGGCAACCACCTTGAAGCACGCCAGGAGGTCGGTGTCCAACGGCTCGTAGTCTGGGGTCCAGTAATTGTCGGCGTAGTTCTTCACGCCGGCCTGGTAGCTCTTGCCGTTACTCTGGCCGTTGTTCTGTGCCACGCGGTTCTCCTCGGCTGAAGCCCGATCTGGGCCCGGGTCCGGACTTCCCCACTATGGGGCTGACGATGCGCCGGCTGCGAATCCCCTCGTTGGGGGACACCCGTAGTGTGGCAGCCGGATAGTTAGTCTGTCTATGACGTATTTCCCGCCGTTTTTGGGACATCGTTCAGGATAAGCTTATCTATGACCTTCAACCAGCTGCGGACCTTCGTGGAGGTGGCGACCTCGGGGTCGGTGATCGAGGCCGCCCGTACCCTTCTGGTGAGCCCGCCGGCCGTGTCGGCCGCCGTCGGGTCGATCGAGAAGGAGCTCGGCATCCAACTGGTGGAGCGGGCGGGGCGGGGCCTGGTGGTCACCCCGGCCGGCGTGGTCTTCGCCCGTTACGCCCGGCAGGTGCTGGCCCTGCTGGAGACGGCCAAGTCGGCCACCGCCGAGGCCCTCGACCCCGAGCGGGGCCAGCTCCGCCTGGCCGCCGTCACCACCGCCGGCGAGCACGTCGTCCCCCGATTCCTCGCCTCCTTCCGGGCCCGGCACCCCGAAGCCGGCATCACCCTCGAGGTCGGCAACCGCGACCGGGTCTGGGAGGCCCTGGAGCACCATCAGGCCGACTTGGCCGTGGGCGGTCGCCCGCCCGGCGGCGGCCGGTTCGTCACCCTCGCCACCCGGCCCAATGTCCTCGTGCTGGTGGCGGCGGGAAAGGGGAAGCCGTCGGTCCGGGACGTCGACATGGAGACGCTGGCCAAGTCGGTGGTCCTGGTGCGGGAGGAGGGGTCGGGTACCCGGGGCACCGCCGAGGAGCTGCTCGACGAGCTCGGCGTCAACCCCCGCACGCTGACGCTGGGATCCAACGGCGCCATCCGGGAATCGGTCCAGGTGGGGTTGGGCATCACCCTCATCTCGCACGACGCCGTGGCCCGTGAGCTGGACGAGGGGACCCTCGAGGAATGGAGGTGCCCGGGTATCCCCCGCCAGCGGGCCTGGCACCTCGTGGCCCGGGCCCACGAGCACCTCCCCGCCACCGCCGGCCTGTTCCTGACCCACCTGGTCGGAGCGGACGTGGACGGCTTCACCCTGGTTCGGGAGGCCTAACCGGGCCGAACGTTCAAGCCTTCGAATGACTGTCTCACCAGGAGGATTACCAAGGATGACCGCCACTGATCTCGCTGCCGTCGCCCGGGCGATGGTCGCTCCGGCCGGGGAGTCCTGGCGGGGGAGGAGAGCAACGCAACGATCACGATGCGCTTCGCCTCTCTCGATATCTCCTCGACGGAGGAGAACCGCCGGCTCGACTCCAGGCAATCGGTGTTCACGTGGCTTGGCGAGCTGGAAGCCGAAGCGCTCGAGGCGAGTTCTCCGAAGCTGGCGTGAGCGACGCCTCGAACGATCCCCGGCTCCCGGCAGCCGGTGAGGACCTCACGCCCGGAGCGGGTTGGATCCTGTGAGACCGAGCAGCTCGGCGCTCGTATAGAGCCGGCTCGGACGACCTCGCCCGCTCGGTTGCACCGTGCCGTGCTCGACCAGGACGCCGGCGTCGACCAGGACGCGGAGGGCTGCGTTCGCAGACTTCAAGGGGATGGCGAGCTCGGTCGCCACGATCGGCCCGGTGAGCACGAGGTGCCGGGGCAGCAGGTCGAGCGCGCGCCACGCCGCCGCATCGCTCCGCACGCGCCTCGCCGTTTGTCGGGGCCCGGCGAGTCGCTCGCGCCACTCGCGTTGCAGCCGCCCGACGGATGCGACCAGCTCTTGCTGCGCGCGGCCGGCGCCCGACACGGCGTCTGCGAACCAGCGGCTCCACGCGCTGTGGTCCCCCATGCGAAAGAGCACGAGACCGGAGCTGTAGCCGCCGACGTCCGCGGCGATCCGGGCGCTCACCGGCGGAGGGGTGACCAGCGAAAGCCGGCGAACGAGGATCCACGCGATCAAGACGCGTCCCACGCGCCCGTTCCCGTCGGCGAAGGGGTGAATGATCTCGAACTGCGCATGAGCGATCGCTGCCTGGCTCACCGGGTCGACGCCGTCTCCGTTGACATACGCGATCAGATCGTCGATGAGCGCCGGTACCTCCTCGGGTGGCGGCGTCACGAGGTGGGCGTCCAGCGGTGACGTCCCGCCGATCCAGCCCTGATCGGTGCGAAGGACGCCGACGTGCTGGGCGGGCGTTGGGCTTCCGGTCATGAGGGTCCGATGCCACCGGCACAGGCTCTCGACGGTGAGGGGGCCAGCCTGGGCCCCCTCGATTGCTTCGGTGACCGCAGCGAGGTTCGCCGCCACCCACGCGGCCGCCGATCGCGCTCCGCTCTCGTCGGCCTCGGCGAGAACGATGTCGACGACCGGCGCGGTCACACCCTCGATGAAGGACGACGCCACGCCCTCCGCTCGCAGTAGGAGACGACCCAGCGCGGCGAAGTCCTGGGGCATCGTCTCGGCGCCGTGCTCGACCGCAGCCTGCGCTCGGGCTGCGCCCGCCACGCTCCGGGCATCGAGCGTGAGGTCGCGGTCACCCAGCCGGCTTGGCACGAACGCCCAAGCCCGGCGACCTCGCCACACGATGGGAACCTCGACGCCTGCAGGCTCCACGAGCCGCCTTCCGTACGCTTACCTTCGTAAGTGTATGTTATTCGTCGACTCTCGACACCGTGACCTCCAAGGCAAAGCGTCGTGAAACAGCACCAGGATCTCGTTCTCTCCAGAGATGTCTTCGACCGCTTCGTCACCGAGCTCGACAAGCCAGCCAAGTCGGTGCCCGAGCTGGTCGAGCTGTTCAAGAAGAACCCGAAGCTCCGCGAGGCGTATGCCGCCTCGCGGTGCGACTCGAACAGCTCGACGCGCACCACGGCCTCGACGCCTTCGCCCCCGGCACCGGACCGCGGTGCCGGGAGGCGCGACCCCCGAACGCGTTCACCGACCCTCCCCGGCTCTGACCGCTCGCGCCGATACGCTGTCCGGAAATCCGAGTCGGAGGATCCGGGAAGCTGATGGGCGACCGATCAATAGCGCGGGTCGGGGAATTGTTCCCTCGCATCGACGTCCTGGACGGCCCGGCCCGAGGTGCGATCTCGGAGCTGGTCGCCGCGCCCGGCTCGTTCCCTGCGGTGGTGGGACGGGAGATCGCCGACCTCGTCCTAGCCCCTACAGGCGATGTGCGCCGCAACCTGCGGGTCGTCATCGAGAAGGGCCTCGGCGCCGACGCTCTCAAGCAGCTCCGGCCGCTTCGACTGTCCGACATCGTCCCTGAGGTCACGACTTGCCCCGGCGGTCCGACGCCCACCGGGTCCCTGGCACGCGTCTGCGGCATCCTCGCCCAACAGGGCGCCACGAGCTGGGCTGCGCTCGGCGCCCTGACCCTCGGGGAGATGGCCACGTGGCCCGGCGTGGGTCCCGGCGCCCTCGTCGGGCTCATCGGCGCCGCGGTGGAGACCGTCCTCGCGTGCGCGTCCAGGCCGTCCACCGAGCTCGTCGAGCGGGAGCCGGACCCTGCCGAGGAAAGCGGGAGCGACTCGGCGGCACTGGCGTTGATCCTCCATCATGAGAAGGCGAGGGGAGGCCACGCGCTGCGCCGAGCCCTGGAACGCCACGCCTCGGGGGACGGGACTGCCGACGTCCGCGCCGCGGCGTCGCTCCTCCTGGATGCCGCCGACCGCGCCGGCGACCCTCGCGTCGCCCTGCTCGACCAGGCATGGAAAGCGGCCGGTGACCACCGGGACCGGGGGATTTTCGCGCACCGGGCGCTGCAGCTCGAAGGTCCCACGCCCACCGCCGTGCTCGTCGATGCCTTGGGCCTCAGCGCCGCCCGAGTCCTCCAGATCCAGGCCCAGGCCCAGAAGCGGTCCCGCGAGGCGGTCGGCCCGACATTGGCAAACCTGGCGGCCGACGTCGCGGCCCGGCTCGGCCCGGTCTGCCGCCTGGCGTCCGTCGATGACGCGCTGGCTGACATGGGCCTCCCGGCCCGGACCGACCCTCGCGTCGCGCTCCTGGTCTGGCTGGCCGGCCCGTACCTGCCCGTCACGGGTCGTACCGGCTGGTTGGCGACGGACCCAGCCGGTTTCCGGGCCGACACCAGCCGTCTGCTGCACGACGATGGCGGTGTCCGCCAGCTCGACCACGTGACCGCCGACCTAAAGGCGGCCGGCCTGGGATCCACCGACGTCGATGACTGGTTGGGTGGTTTGCCGGTTGTCGTCGTCGACGGGCTCGTGGTGGCCGTCTCGGGGCATCCGGTCGACGTGGCCGAGCGGCTCCTCTCCGCCACCGGACGGGCCATGACCGCCGCCGACCTGGTCGCCGCGTGGTCGGCGGGGCTCGAAGTGACCGACCTCGACACTCGGCTGGGGCGCGACCCACGGTTCGTCCGCGTGGACAGGGACCATTTCGAGCTGTCCGAATGGGGCGGCGAGCCGTTCGTCGAGCCGACCCCGCAGGCGCCGGCCGAGCTGTTCCCCGGGGCAGGGCGAGGCGCGCCGACCGGCCGGTGCGAGCTCCGCATCGAAGTGGACGCCGCCGCGCTACGGGGGACGACCGTCCCGGTTCCCCTCTCCATCGTGCACGCGTTGGGCGTCGTCTGCGGGGGGCGACGCACGTTTGCGACCCGGTACGGACCCGTCGCCCTGAGCCATGCGCCGGCTCACGCGTCTCGGGGATCGGTCCGCCCGGTAGCGTTGGCTGCAGGCGCCGGCCCGGGCGACGTGCTGTTGTTCGAGTTCGATGCTGCGACAGGGACCGCCACCGTCGCTCTCCTCCCGTTGACCAGCGCGGCGGCCGGCTAGAGCCCCCGAGAAGAAGAGGAACCGTGACCGACGCCAACAGTCTCGAGCAGGCCCTCGCCGACGTGGAGCGCGACGCCGACAACGCGGTCCGCGGCCTGGCTGCGGCGCTGAAGGAGGCCAAGAAGGTCAAAGCGGCGGCGGCGGCCGGACTGCTCCGGGAGCTGCGCCAGAGTCTCGACGGGTCGGTTCGCCTCGCCGAGGCGGCCGCGGAGACCACCCGCGATGTCCGCCGCGCCTGGAGCTTCGACGACCAGGCCTACTTCTCCAGCGGTGCCTACACCAAGGAGATCCTCGCCCTTGCCGCCGACGAGGGCGTGCAGGCGTTCGAGTCCGACGACCGCATCCTGTGCTATCCGGCCATCATCCAGGTGGGGGCGGACGCCACAGTCGTCATCGACAAGAAGAGGGACCGCCGGACTCGGCCGTCGGTCCTCGTGGCCGCGTTGAAGGCGCTGCAGTCCAAGCCTCCGAAGTTCAAGGCGGGCGCCTTCCTCGAGGCGCTCGTGGTGGGCTACGACCTGGTGCGGGGTCGTCAGGGCGCCCGATCGGGAGCGACGATGAAGCTCGCCGATGTCTATGCCGTTCTCACCGTGCTGCCCGGCGCCGCCCGGGACTACACCAAGCAGGAGTTCGCCCGCGACCTGTACCTGCTCGACCAGGACGGCACCACCCGCGCCAAGGACGGCCGCACCCTGCGGCTGCCGGCGAGCGCGCTCACCCGCGGATCCGGGTCCGGACTGTTCACCACCGTCACCCGATCCGGCCAGGCGAAGATGTACGCCGGTATCAGTCTGGAAGGGCCGACGGCGTGATCGAGGTCGCCGACTACGCCGAGTTCCTCGATCGTGAGTACCTCGGGTCCTATGTGCGTGACGGCGGTGCGGCGGTCAAGTTCGTGGTGACCCGTGACGACGAGGCGGCCGCTGCGTTCAGCGCTGCGGTCCGCACCGAGGCGGACGCCGCTGGGTACGTGTCGGCCTCAGTCGACGCCGCCACCATCCGGGTGCACATGATGGACCAGGTGTTCTTCGACGTCGCCCGCCAGGTGGACTGGGATGCCTTGGCCACCACTGCGGTCCGGCGTGCGCTCGTCGGCGCATCCTTCCCGGTGCCCGACGACAGCGCCGACGTCTCGGTCGAAACCGTGGCCGCCCAGTACGGGGTCGATGCCGGCGAGTTGAGTCGGGACGTCAATCGCCGGCTGCAGCAGGACGTGCAGCGCGACTACGCCATGGTCGGTGAGTTCCGTACGGCCATGCTCCGCCTCTGCCAGGCGCAGCTCCAGACCGGGCAGGTCACCGACGCCGAGCACGCTGCGGTGCTCGACTGGCTCACCGGCGATCTCCGGCAGATATCCGCCCTTCGCTCGGCCATGATCTTCCGCCGCATCGGGCGCCACAACGGGCGCCAGATGCTCTTTTCCCTGTCGCACTGGCTGTTCACCAACGGCATGGCCGGGCTGTTCCTGCAGCTCGACATCCGCCGCCTGGGCTTCGCTCGACGGCCGCGGGCGGAGGAACGCAGTGGCGTGTACTACACCCGGCCCGCGCTACTCGACGCCTACGAGCTCTTGCGCCAGCTCATAGACAACACCGACGAGCTGTCGCATTGTTGCGTGGTCGTCTTGGCATCCCGCGAGATCCTCGCCGATCCGAATCGCGGGATCAACGCCTATCAGGCGTTGAAGCTGCGAATCCACGACGAGGTACGCGACCGCAACCGGGACAATCCCTTCTCCTCGCTGGTCCGCCTGGGAAGCGAGGCGGCGTGAGCGACAGGTCGACGTTGGAGTGCCGGCGGGCCCTTGAGGCGCTCCGGGCAGGGGTGCCGAACCGCGACGCCGTGTCCGCCCTCGGCTCGTTGCAGACCGCGGTCGACGACCGCTTCACCGAGCTTCTCGACGTCGTGCGCAACCGGCGGGAGGATGACGAGCCCGTGGGCGGAATGCTCGTCGGCGGCGGCTTCGGCTCGGGAAAGAGCCACGTGCTCGAGCACCTGGCCCATCGGGCCCTCGACGCCGGGTTCGTCGTCTCCAAGGTCGTGATCTCCAAGGAGACGGCGCTGCACGACCCGGTCAAGGTGTTTCGCGCCGCCATCGAGGATGCCAGGGTCCCAGGACGGCCGGGATCGGCGATCGACGAGATCGTCGCCGCCCTCAAGGCGGACTCGACGGACTACGCCGGGCTCTACCGATGGGTCCATCGCGACGATGCCCCGGTCGACAGCCGGTTCGCGGCCAGCCTGTTCCTCCACGATCACGCGCGCGGTGACGTCGAGTTCGCCGACCGGATCGTTCAGTTCTGGGGTGGTGAGCGCCTGGCTGTCGCCGACCTCCGCCGCCGGCTGAAGGAGGCGGGCGCGGGCTCGACCTACCCGCTGGCCAAGACCACCGAGCGAAATTTGGCGCTCGAACGTTTCCGGTTCGTGCCCCGGCTCATGCAGGCGGCCGGGTACCACGGCTGGGTCGTGCTGCTCGATGAGGTTGAGCTGATCGGTCGCTACTCGCTCCTGCAGCGGGCCAAGTCCTACGCCGAGGTCGCCCGCTGGGTCCGAGGGGACCGAGACGACCCGTCGGCGCCGCTGTGCGCCGTCCTCACCACCGTCGACGACTTCGAAGCCCAGGTGCTGGTGGACAAGAACGACCAGGAGCTGATCCCCAAGCGCCTGCGCATGAAGGGCACGGCGGAGGACGACCTGCTGGCCAGCCAGGCCGAGACGGGCATGCGGGTGATCGCCCGCGAGCAGATCCGTCTTCAACCCCCGGACAGGGACGAGCTCGACCACACCTACGCCAAGCTCAAGGACATCCACGCGCGCGCGTTCGGCTGGGATCCGCCCGAGGTCGAGGGCCTGGAGCGACTGCCGTCGAACCGGATGCGCCAGTACGTGCGAGCATGGATCAACGCGTGGGACCTGCGCCGACTCGACCCCACCTACGTTCCCGACATCGCCGCCTCCGAGGTCGTGGTCGACCTCACCGAGGACGCCGAGCTCGAAGGAGCCGAGATGGGCGAGGTGCCGCCGGCCGGCGAGTGACCCCGACCGAGGAGGTGGCCGCGGCCCTGGCCCGCGGCCCGGGCCGGACGTCGGTGGAGCTGCGCGACGACCTCCGGGCCCAGGGCCGGGTGTCCATCACCGCGGCAGACGTGACCAGGGTCCTTCATGCCCACCCCAATCGGTTCCAACCCGACGTGGTGAATCCCAGTCGATGGTGGCCGGCGAGCGGGCGGGACGGTCGCGTGGTGGATGGCGCGATGGGCGACCGTCTTCCTCCCCTCTACGCCTGGCAGGTCGAGGCGCTCGAAGCCTGGCGGGGTCAGGACGGCCGAGGGGTGGTCGAGGCGGTGACCGGCACGGGCAAGACGATGGTCGGCGTCGCCGCCACCGCTCAGGAGCTGGCCCGGGGCGGGCAGGCCTGCGTGCTCGTCCCGACGGCGGAGCTGCTCCAGCAATGGGGGGTGGCCCTGGCCCGGCACCTGCCGATCGGCGCCAGTGTCGGCATGCTGGGTGGCGGCCACCACGACCGCGTCGGCGACCACGACGTCCTGGTTGCCGTGGTCAACTCGGCTCGCGTCGCCGACCTGCGGCCGCGTCGCCCCGGGGGCCTTCTCGTGGGCGACGAGTGCCATCGGTACGGGACCGACGTCAACCGGGCGGCCCTCGCCACCGGCTTCCCGAGGCGGCTGGGACTCAGCGCCACCTTCACACGCGCCGACGACGGCCACGTGGCCTGGCTGCAGCCCTATTTCGGGGCCACCTGCTTCCGCATGGGCTATCGACGGGCCATCGCCGACGGCGTCGCCGCCCACTTCGTCGTGGCTCTCCAAGGGGTGGCGTTCGACCAGGACGAGCGGGCCGCCTACGACGCAGTCTCGCTGGAGCTCCGCCGAGCGCGGGCGGTCCTCATCGCCCGGTTCGGCGTGCCCGCCGAGCCCATCGGGGTGTTTCTGCGGGCCGTCGCCTCGCTGGCGCGTCTCGACGGTGATTCCCCAGCCGGAATGGCAGCTCGGGGCTACCTGGCGGCCATGCAGGAGCGCCGTCGGCTGCTGGCGGAGACGCCGGCCAAGGCCGCGGCCCTCACCGTCCTGGAGCCGGCGCTGCGGAACGCCGGGCGCGCCATCGTGTTCACCCAGACCATCGAGTCGGCGGAACGGGCCGCCTCAGCCCTGCGCGGGATGCGCCTCGCTGCCGCCGCCATTCACTCCGGGCTCGACCGAGCCAGCCGCCGTTCGGTGCTGGACGCCTTCCGGGACGGCCGCATCCAGGTCGTGACCGCCCCCCAGGTGCTGGACGAAGGCGTCGATGTCCCGGCCGCCGACCTCGCCATCATCCTGGCGTCAAGCCGGAGCCGCCGGCAGATGATCCAGCGGATGGGTCGGGTGCTCCGTCGCAAGCCCGACGGAGCGGTGGCCCGCTTCGTCGTCGTCCACGTCGAAGGGACGGTCGAGGATCCTGCTCTCGGCGCCCACGAGGGCTTCTTGGACGAGGTGACCGAGGTGGCCGACGCCGTGCGCGGGTTCCCTCCGGGGTGCACTACCGAACAGATCGGCGCGTTTCTCGAACGGGCCGGGTAGTCCCCATCCTTTGATCCGCGGCTCGCGTCAGGCTCGATCGGCGCCGTCCGGTGGCATCTCCATGCGTCCGGAGAGCGACGCCAGCTCCGCTGCTGCCGCGCCGGCTGCCCAGCCGGCCATGTTGGTCACGCTCACCGACCTCGTCACCGCGCCCGGGAACGCCGCATCGCGGGCGGCGGCGACCGCCGCCGATCGGTCGGCCAGTACCGGAAGCATCGCCTCGCCATACTCCTCGGCCGCCGCTGCTCTGCCCGCGTCCTCGGCGGCACGGAGGCGGTCGCCGATGCGCGTGGCGTAGGCCAGCAGGAAGGACTGCCGGAACGACCGGGTCCGGGAACGCCCGGCGCGGTCGACCCGCGACCCGGCCGCGACCATGGCCGAGGTGGCCTGGACCAGCAGGGAGGTGTAAAGGATCTCGACGAAACCGACATCGGAGTCGAAGCCGAGCACGGTGCTGAACCCGAGGCCCTTGGACCACACCGCGCTGCACCGGTTGGCCGATGCCACCTCGGACAGCAGGATCGACTTGGCCGAGGCATATGGATCGTCGACCGGCAACCGGACCCCGCCAGGGGCATCATCGGCGCCTACGCCAGCGCCGAGCATGGCCTCGTCGATGGCGTGACGGGCCATGAGCTCCTGGGCTTTGGACGAGAGAGCCTCGGCCTCCTCGGGGAAGGTTGTCGACTCGGCCTTGGCCAGCAGGGCCCGGACCCGTTCGAGGATGCGAGCGTGCTGTCCGGATCGCGCCGCCGTCAACGGGCGCTGCGACCGGTCGCCGAGCGGGGGCAGGGCAGGCAGCGCCAGCAGGAGGGCCAGGACCTCGATGGCGCAGCCCACGGCGTCGGGTGGCGCCACCCCTTCTCGCTGCGACCACCTCCGGAAATGGCCCGCCTGTGGCTCCCGGCAATCGCCCGCTCGGGCATCGCCTCCCAGGAGGTCCGTCACGTACCGGGTTTCGTGGGCGCCAAGTGTGCGCCCGGCCTGATGGGCGATGCCTTGTGCGTCCCAGTTCCCGTGCCTGGCGACCCGGAGGGCCTCCTCGAGGACGGCCTCGAGCTCCACCGAGGTGTGGGCGAGGTCCGCGGCCAGCTCCGCCAGCAAAGTGCTGAGCGCAGCAGGATCGGGCGACCGGCGCGCCGCGAGGGCTTCGTAGATCACCTCCCGGATCGGCCGGACAGTCCGCACCGGCGGCGGATCGGACCGAGGCTCTCCCCTGGGGATCGACACCCGCTGGTGCCGTCGACGCTTCTCCGCCCGACGCTGGCGGTTCCGGGTTCCCATGGCCAGGAACCCTACGCACCCGGTGAGACAGGCTTGCGGATCCCGCCCTGGTCGTACACTCGACCATGTCCCGGAATTACCGCTACATGCAGACGGGCGTCTGTGCCATGTGCGGCGCCGCCGTGCACCTCGACGACAAAGAGGGTCGGGTGGTCTGTGACCCCTGCGACAAGCCGACCGACAACTGCACCTGCATCAAGGACGACCTTGAGACGCGCCACGAGTCGTCCTCCAAGACCGGCTCCATGCGCCCGGGGACGTCGGGCCAGTGGATCGCCGATCCCCAGCCCGACGACGACCCGGACGACGCCTGACCTTCGCGCTCTCGTTGGCGGAGAGGGAGGGATTTGAACCCTCGAAGAGGCTTTACACCCCTTAATCGCTTAGCGCAGATAGACCGTCTCTAGAGGAATTGCCCGTCTCTGTCGGGGCTATCTGTGCAGGTCAGAGGGGGGAAGGAGCCACGCCGGATGCCCGACGATCCCGCCACGTCTCCGCCGTCCGTGTCCATCCTGTGCCCGGATCGTTACCGAAGAGGCCCTTGGACGGAGGTACGGGTGCAGGCAGCCCCGCCAAGCCTGGATAACTCCAAGATGTAACGGAGAGAATATGTATACCAGAGGTAGTAGGTGGGACGGGGGTGTCCGGTGGTGGATAACCTAGAGCGTTATGGTTGGAGTATGTTTACTACAGGGTATAGGTGGGACAGGTGTGTCCTACGGACGGGTAGGTAGCCCCTGACCTGCCGGTTGTTACGCTTTATGCCTCCGGACGGGAGGTAGAGGGGCAAGACCCGAGCGTCGAGCACATCCGTTACGGGCGGCGACAGGGCCGGAATCACGGTGTTGTAACACGTCTCCACCTGGTGTGTGGACACCATCTCCTAAACGCAGCGGCCCTAGCGGGTCGCTTTTTCTTTGCCTCGTCGGGAGACGGGCAACCATCCCCGGTCACTCCGGGCTATATCAAGGACGGGGGGTGATTTGCACATGGCTTCAATCGTGCTGCCCAAATCCGAGCAGAAGCCGACCCTAACCCTAGAGGAAACAGCTACATGCCTCGGGCTCGGACGTTCGACCGCGTACCGGTACGCCGCTCTCGGGCTCATTCCGTCCATAAAGGTCGGGAATCGCCGGATCGTGTCGACAGCGGCTCTCCGAGCATTCCTAAAGATGCCCCTCTAGGAGCCCCGAGAAGGAACGCAGGTGCCCGAGTGGCACTGCGATGTCCTCTCGCCCACATCAGCCCTTCTCGAATTTCTGAGAGGGCTCTCAGAAATGGTTTGCCGGGGTGCTGTCCGGCACGATCCGAGGAGACAGCAAAGGGTTGCCCTTCCCCCTGGTTCCCGAACTCGGATCACCAAACTACAAGCAAGGAGCAATACAATGACGGTATTTAGCGTGCGAGAAGATTACAACAATAAGGTTGCAGAGATCGAAAAGGCATTCCCCGAGGAAGACCTTCGCGGCGGTGACTATGGAGTCTACAACCGTGAGCAGCAATCCCAGATGCGGTACGAGAGGGCCCGACTTATGGCTGCCGCCAAGGTCGAGTATAAGAGGAAGGTAGCTATAGCCGCAGAAAGGCAGGCTGCTAAGGCAGAAGCCCACAAGATCGGCGGAGGCAGGACGACGGACGCTGACCATTCTGCGATTGCGAATGTGCGCTCCCTCCTCGACAACGGGGCCTCGCCTCGAAAGCTCGCCAAGCAGTTTTCATCCGATGATGTCACGCTAAAGGCATTGCGGTGGCTGGTTGAAACCGGCGAAGTAGGCGGTAACTCGGCTACGGATGAGCAGGCCGACCAACTTGGCGGTTCGTCGGACAACAGTAATACCTCCCTCTTGCACTTCATTGACAAGTTTATCGACCCGGAGCGCGCAGAGCAGGCCGAGCGCGAGGCTATCGACGCGGTAGCGGCTAATGCAATGGCTAACGGCAGCAGTACCGCTACGGCAGTACAAGCCGCCAAGCTCGCGGCAGCGAGGATCGGTTAGCGATGACCGCCGATGACTTGGAACGCCTAGCCGACCAGTGGACAAACGACGCTGTAGGCCAAGGCAAATACGCGATTCCTGCGTTGGACTCTGCCGCCTATATGGCGGCAGCAGTCCTAGCCGGGCAAAGGGCCGCGCAGTTGCGCGGAACCGTCATCTGTTGTTGTTCCCGCCCGGCCCCGGTGCCTGACGCGTTCATTGACGTTGCCGAGAATGCCACTGCGGCGGAAATCGACGCCATCTTTGATGAGGAGGAGACAAGTGACGATTTCGACATCTAGAGACCGCATGAGAACACTCAACGAAGACGCGGATATATTCTCAATCGAGAACACTAAGAACCGCCGGCTACATTTCATGGCTGAATCTGCATTCGCTCGGGTTAGCCGTCCCGAGAAGGTGGAGCAGCCCACCACGACGCTTTGGAAACGGGAGGATGGGCTGTGCCTGCTCTATCCAGGCCGGGCGCATGTATTCTACGGTAAGGCGGAGTCTCGCAAGTCGTGGGCTGCGCTCGCTGCAACCGTCGAATGCATACGAGAGCTTCACCGGCCGGTCTTCTACATCGACTATGAGGATAGTGAGCTTGACTTTTGGCCGAGACTAGATCAACTCGGACTGACGGTAGCCGAACAAGAATCAATCTTTCGGGCTGTCCCGGAAGCTCCGTACTCCGATAAGGACATTGACGGGCTGATCACCGAGATTGAGGCAGAGAACTACGGGCTTGTCGTGGTGAACGGAGTAACTGCCGCTCTCGCCACACAAGGGCTTCTGAGTACCAGTGACACCGATATAGCGAACTTCTATCGCAAGCTGCCAGTCAGGATGGCCCATACGAAGGTCAACCCTACGGTCATCATTGTTGACCACGAGGGGAATTCCGAATCTAAACGTGCGGCAGGTAGCCACTACAAGCGCGGAGGAGTTGAAGCCGAATACCACTTTGCGACGGTATCGGATAAGACGAGGATCACACTTCGCAAGGACCGCCCCAACCATGTTCGGGAAGGTTTGGTTAGTAAGGCTAAGTATCCGGCCGTTGCTGATTTCCGGCTTATCTCTCGGGAGGAAGGGCTGCTCAGTTGGGAGCTTCGGGCGCCCTCGGGTGGCGCTGAGGAGCCCGACAGTACCGCGCCTAGGCTGCGGAATTCGGCCAAGGATCAAGGCATTCTAGCTGCGCTTAAGGCTGGTACGCCTTGGGCTCAGATTCAGAAGGAATTGAAATGCGGATCAAGCACCATCGCCAAGGTTAGGGACAAGTACGCTGACGAACTAGCAGCCTAAAATGTCACTACCTAGGCGGAGGCAGCCGCAGCCCTAAAGGCGGAGGCGGACGTAGCCGATCCTTGGAAGGCTATCCCTCCCTCCTCGGAATCCCTCCGGGGATCGGCTCCGATCGCTCCTGCACCCTGTAGGGGCTCCGGGCTCCCTCCGCCTAGACTTGAGCACTCAATCTCTCTGCTCTCTCTCTGGATTGAGGCATAGGCGGGGTACTCCACTCCCCGTCCTACGGACGTTGGGCGGGAGTGGGAGTGCCCACACCCTTTTGCCCGAGCGATGCAAGAAGGAACCACTCCGGGCCACTCAGGAGCAGACGGAGCAGCGGAGCGGTCAAAGGCCCACCGCCTCCGAGACAGCCGCATCGAACACATATTCGTGATATGACAGGCCGACCAATGCCCGAATAATTCATATAACCGGTCGATTGACCTGCATTTGCTCGAAATAGGCCAAGGCGGGGCCGGAGCCCCTACAGGGCGCAGGCACAGCCGACCGAGGAGGGAAGCCCTCGCGTGATCCCTCCTCCGGGAGGATCGGCTGCCCGCCGTGCCGTCTATCGGACGTCCCGCCGACCGCCTTGGTTGTGCCCACCCTGTGTCCACCCTGGCCCTGACCAGCCCGTTTACAACCCCTCCCTGCTGCTTGATTAGGAGCACCAATGGATTCCTACGACGCTCTGTACCGCCTCGTCCTAGACGACGGCACCCGATGGGCCGACACCGCTACCGACTGGCAACAGGCAGACGCGGATGCTGTGCTCTCCGGCCAACCGCCAATGCACTTCCAGAGTCGCCCACGAGGCGGGAGCAAGACCACCGACCAGGCCGGGGTAGCTCTCGCCCTGCTCTGCACCGATGCTCCGCCGACCAGTCACAGCTACAGCTTTGCCGCTGACCGGGACCAGGCCGGGCTACTGCTCGACGCGCTCAACGGCTTTGTCATTCGTACACCGGGACTCGACAAGCTCATCAAGGTAGACCGGTGGACGGCAAAGAACCTCCGCACCGGGGCTGACCTAACCGTCATGCCTGCCGATGGACCTGGAACCTACGGGCTTCGTCCGTGGTTGGTCACCTGCGACGAAGTAGCGCAATGGCCGGATGACACCGCGCACCGGATGGTTTGGGAGGCAGTCGTCTCCGCAATGGGCAAGATGCCCGGTGCTCGACTCGTGGTCATCACCACTGCCGGGGCTCCGGATCACTGGTCAGCAAAGGTGATCGAACATGCCCGCAGTTCGGAGCAATGGCGAGTCAATGAGGTTGACGGCCCGTTGCCTTGGGCCAATCCCGCATTCCTAGCCGAGCAAGAGGCATTGCTATTGCCGTCCGCCTACGCCCGACTGCACCTAAACCGGTGGTCGGCTCCCGAAGATAGGCTCACCACGCCCGAAATGCTAGCTCGCCTTGTGCGTCATCCTGGCCCGATTCCGCCCGAGGATGGACGTAGCTACGTAATGGGGCTCGACATCGGCGTAGTGAACGACCGTACGGTAACCGTCGTCGGGCATCGGTCGAGTGGAAAGCTCGTCGTAGACAAGATGCGGGTTTGGTCTGGATCAAAGACCAATCCTGTTGACCTGGCCCAAGTCGAGGAGGAGGTAGCGGCGTTGTCGGTGCTCTACAACGATGCTCCGGTCATCTATGATCCTCACCAGGCCGTCCTACTGACGCAAGGGCTCCGCCGGAGGGGTATTCGTTGCGTTGCTCATATCTTCAATCAGGCGACGAATGCTCAGCTTGCGATGGCTCTTTACCAATTGATTTCGACAGATCGTATTGAGTTGCCGGAGGATGAGGCCCTAGACAATGAGCTTTCCCGAGTCCAAATTAGGGAGACGGGTCCGGGGCTGGTTCGGTTGGACCACGCGAACGGACAGCACGACGACCGCGCCGTAGTTCTCGGCATGTTGGCGCAGAGCGTGCTTTCTGCTCCTCCGTTGCGCTCCGGACCGCGGACCCGCCGAGTCAGCTACGTGGATGGCCCACAAGCCGCCTTGGCAGGTTGGCTCAGCGATTAGGAGAGGCCCCTCAGAAATTCGAGGTTGAATGCAACCGGGGCGGAGGGCTCCGTCCTTGGGGGTGTCGGCTCTCGGAGTTCTCAGCGCCTCAACCCTGGTCATTCACTTACGAGACTTATCGCGGCATCCTTGATGACTCCAATTTGCTTACCCATGTCGCTTAAAGCCTCATCGGAGGGAGCGACGATCCCGGACGCCGTAACGAGAAAGTGCAGCAACCGCGCTAATTCATCGCAAGCGCTTTCGATGATGGCTACTCGTTGCGCTGTCTCGAAATGGTCCACTTTGCTCCCTTTCTCGTTTTGATGAGGTCACCTACCGAGCCCGTCGGGAAGCGTCGATAGAGCGGGCGCGCTCAATGACCGGCGCTAGCGGCAATTCCTGCGCCATCCCGCCGAGAGCGTCGATCAAGCCGGTCACAGTTACGCCCTGACCCGCGCAGTAGGCCGACAGTGCGACCGCCGACTCGGCGGAAATATTCAGATGCAGCGTCTTGCGCTCTCCTCGGTCCACGTCGACAGCCTCGCACGTCCACTCGGTTAGAGGCTGCATGGTACTTGCACCATCCATGCATGGACTGTAGAGTTAGGGGCATGAGCAAGGCTGACCGCATGCGTAAGGCGAACCACCTGGCAAGAACTCTGGTACAGGGTGGGGTAGCTGGCGACGACCGCCTACGGGATGCCCCATTCATTTTCCGTTGCAAGGTCGGAGCACTGGCCCATACGCCAGTTCCGGCCGGTTGGACATGGCACCTGGCATGCGGCATCGCCGCTCACAGAGCAAGGAGAGAAGCATGAGACGAGGAGGAGTGGTCAAGCGCGGCACAACGTGGGGCTATAGGGCTGAGATTTCCTTGCCCGGCACCCTGCGCAAGCAGGTTAGAAAGGGTGGATTCCGCACCCAAGCGGAAGCCGCCCGAGCCCTGACCGAGTTTCTGCACGAATCGGACCAGGGTACCGCCGTTCCAAACAGCCGCATTACCGTGGAGGAGTACCTAAAGGGCTGGTTGGAGGGCTTGCCCGCTCGTGGGTTGCGTCCGCGCACTATCGAGACATACGAATCGCTGATCCGGTGCCACGTCGTGCCCACGCTCGGCCCCGTCAAGGTTCAAGCTCTGACCGCCCTGCACCTTGACCGCCTTTACGCCCGTCTGCGGACCGAGGGCGGAGTATTGGAAGCAGGGAAGCCTCTTTCCGCCCGAACCGTGCGGATTGTCCATACGATTCTCCGCCGAGCCTTGGCAGATGCCGAGCGACAGGGCATCGTTCCGCGCAATATGGCTGACCTTGCGTCTCCGCCGTCGAATAAGTCCGCAAAGGCACCGGAAGCCGAGATTTGGACCACTGAGGAGCTACGTGGCTTTCTGGCTCAGATTGGGGACCACCAACTGCACCCACTCGTCTATCTGGCCGGGTACACCGGAATGCGTCGCGGGGAATTGTGCGGGCTGCGCTGGTCAGACGTTGATTTCGATACCGACCGTATTTCGGTGCGGCAGCAAGCGCAGAACATGAAGGGTGAAATCATCTTCTCAGAGTTGAAGACCGACAACGCCCGACGCTCGATTGCCCTTGACGGTCAGACCGTGGCAGTGCTCAGGTCCCACCGGAAGACTCAAGCTGAATGGCGGTTGGCAGTTGGGCCAGGGTGGCAAGACTCGGGGCTCGTGTTTACTCAGGTTGACGGCAGCCCGTTTGATCCCTCCGCTATCACCAAGACGTTTCACACCCTGGTAGAGCGGTCCGGGCTGCCAGGGGTAACGCTCCATGGACTCCGACACAGCCATGCGGCGCATCTGCTCATGGCCGGAGTTCCGGCGCTGACAGTGTCCAAGCGGCTTGGGCACTCGTCTGTAATCTTTACTCAGGACCGGTATGGGCATCTTCTGCCCGATTCCCAGGATGCCGTCGTGGCAGCAATAGAGCGGGGTCGCTAAGGCACCCGTCGGATAG
>JALYYN010000322.1 GCA_030946525.1 Actinomycetota bacterium
TCGATGGCGTTGGGGAGCTGCTCCTTGATGGCCGTGTCGTGGGTGACGACCAGCACCTGGCGGAACCGGGCCCGGAGACGCTCGAGGGCGAGGAGCATGCGACCCTTGCGGTCGTCGTCGAGGGGGCCGAACACCTCGTCGAGGACCAGGAGGCCGACGGCGCCGCCGGACTGGAACCGCACCTGCTCGCTCACTGCAACCCGAAGGGCCAGGTTGGCCAGGTCGGTCTCCGATCCCGAGAACCGGTTCATGCCGTACTTCCGGCCGCCGTCGACCACTTTGATCTCGTAGGTATCGGGGTCGACCTCGAGCTGGTCGTACTCCCGGTCGGTCAGCTCTGCGAACAGGTCGGCGGCCTGGGCCGAGAGTCGAGGTCCGACCGAGGCGACGAGGGTGTTGCGGAAGGCGTTGAGCAGGTCGGCCAGGCGGGCCAGATGGCGGGCCTCGTCCGACAGCTCGGTCAGCCGGGTGTGCTGCTCGATGGCCTCGACCAACCGGCGGGCCTCGGCCTCGGCCCGCTCCTTGGCCTGGCCGGCGGCCAGGCGCGATCCCTGCGACCGGGCCGTCGCCGTCTCGGCCGCCACCTGCAGGCGCTCCCGGTCGGACTGGGCGGCGACCAGATCCTCGGGGTGGTAGCCGAGGGCGGCAACCTTCTCCCGGAGGGCCTCCACCCGGCCCCGGCTCTCGGCAGCGGCGGCCCGCTCGACGTCCAGCTCGTCGGTGACCGCGTCGCGGCGCTCGAGCTGGCCCCGCAGCCGCTGGCTCTCGTCCGCCGCCTTCCGGCGGCGGTCCACCTCCGCCGCCAGTGCCGAGCGCTCCCCGAGCTCGATCGGCCGCCCGAGGGCCTCCTGGGCGGCGACGAGGGCGGCCTCCGCATCCCGGTGCCGGGCGACGGCGCTCTCGTGGCTCGCCCATGCGGCCTGGGCGGCCCGCAGGTCACGGGACAACGCCGCCGACCGCTCCCCGGCGGCCGTGGCGGTGGCCAGGGCCTGCCGGCGGTCGAGCTCCAGCTGGGTCAGCCGGCCTTCGATCTCGGCCAGCTCGGTCGCCCGGTGGGACTGCACCGCCTCGAACGCATCCCCGAGCGCCTGGCCGCACAATGGGCAGTCGCCCTCGCCGGTGAGCACGGAGGAACGCTCGACGGCCTGCCGGGCGCGGTCGCGCTCCACCTTGGCCGCGTCCACGGTGGCCGAGACGGCGCCCAGCGCGACCTTCGCCGCCTCCGCAGCGACACGGCCCGCCTCGCAGCCCTCCTCGTCGGGCGTGGAGGGTGTGGCCGGCACCGGGACAGCGTCGAGGGCGGCCTGGGCGGCAGCGAGGCCTTCCACCAACCGGAGCTGGGCCTCGGCCGCCGGCCAGCCGTCGGCGTCGGGGCCCAGCACGGACAGCCGCCCGGCCGCCCGCTCGAGCGTGGCCTTCTCTTCGGAGAGCTTGGCCACCCAGGCCATGGACCGGTCGTGCTCGGCCCGGACCGCCCGGCCCTCGGCGACGAGCCGCTCGTGCTCCTGGCGCAGCTCGTCGAGCAGCCGATGGCGGGTGACCGCGGCATCGACGTCGGCCCGGGCCACCACGGCCAGGGCCTCGTCGTCGGCCGCCCGGGCATCGGCGGCGATGGCGACCGACTCGGCCTCCGCCGCCCCCCGGCGGACGACATCGAGGTCGGCAAGCACCGAGCGCAGGCGCTCGAACTGGTCCTGGGTGGACCGGGCATCGCGCCGGGCCAGGTCGCGGGCCGAGTCGAGCGGGGTGATCCCGAGCAACTGCAGCACGAGGCGGCGGCGCTCGGCGGGGGTCTGCTGGCTGAAGGCCGACAGCTGCTTCTGCTCGGCGAAGACCGAGGCCCGGAAGGCGGCGTCGTCCATGCCGAGGATCGAGTGGACGTACCGGCCGGTGTCGCGGGCGCCCTCGGCCACCTGCTTCCCGTCGGCGTGGGCCTCGGCCTTCACCTGTGAGTTGGCGCCGCTGATGATCCGCCGCACCACGTACAGGTGGCCCTCGTGCTCGAACTCGACCTCGGCCACGCACTCGCCGCTCACGCCCGAGGTGCGTACCTCGTCCATCGCGGTGCGGGAGCGACCGTAGAGGGAGAAGCGGATGCTCTCGATCAGGGCGCTCTTCCCGGCGCCGTTCAACCCGTAGACCCCGACCAGGCCGGGCGGGATCTCCAGGTCGAGAGGGTCCTCGAAGACCCGGTAGTTCCGCAGGTGCAGGCGGGTGACCCTCAATCTGCCGCTTCCTCGACGGCCCTCGCCAGGTAGTCGTCACCGCGGTCCCGGATGCGATCGCGGTCGAAGCCGACCAGGTCCTGGCCGTCGACGTAGTTGGCCCACTGCACCGGCAGCGACGCCAGGTCGGGCAGCTCCACGTTGGTCCTGGAGCTGGCGAAGTCCGGCTCCAGCTTGAGGTGCAGGGCGTGGCGGGCCGCGTCGCGGACGGCTTCCAGGTCGAGCATCCGGTAGGCCTCGGGATCGACGCCTTCCAGGAACAGCCGGACCACGGCGCCCGCCGGCACCGACCACACCCGCTCCAGGACCCGCTCCTGCACCTCCTCGGGCGACAGGCCGAGGGCATGGACGGAGGGCAGGGTGATGAGGGGGCGCTGGCCGGTCAGGGCGTGATGGGTGATCTCGCCGCTGTCGGTGTCCAGGACCACGACACCCTTCGGCACCTCGGGGTCGTCGGCATAGGAGAAGGTGTCGGTGGAGCCGGCGTACCAGATCCCGGTGTCAACCTTGGTGTGGAAGTGGTAGTGCCCCAGGAGGGCGAGGTCGGCCGACGACCGGATGAGGCCGGCATCGACCTCGATCTCGTTGATGTCGGCGTGGTGGGGCTCGACCTGGGGGACGCGGGGATGGGTGAGGAGCAGGTTGGTCCGGTCCGTGCTGCGGCTCAGCCGGGCCTCGGCCAGGGCGTCGAGGGTGGCGTCGACGGTCAGCATCTGGGGGACGGCGTGCACGACCAGGCCCGGGAACTCGAAGCGCTCGTACGCCATGCGGTGGGCGAAGCGGACGTCGGGAAAGGTGTCGGCCAGGGCGGAGTAGGGGCTGCCGGTACCGGGCAGGCGGGGGGTGTCGTGATTGCCGGTGATCAGGGCCAGCGGGATGCCGTGGTCCCGGATGCGGGCGATGGCCCGCTGGGCGATGCGGTACGAGCGGTACGTCGGCCGGGGGTGGTCGAAGATGTCGCCCAGCCAGAGCACCAGGTCGGGCTCCTGGTCGAGGGCCAGCTCGACGGCGGCGGTGAAGGACTCCTCGAAGTCGCGCTCGCGCTGGTTGAACCCGTCCGGGGTGGTGTACGGATAGTACGAGCGGCCCAGGTGGGCGTCGCCCAGCGCGGCGACCTTCACCGCGGTCCCCCCCTCGAACTGGTGACGGAACTACACGCCAGAGCGTGTAGATCCGTCACCAGTTGGGGTGGGCGGCGCATCAGTCGACCATCGCCGACACGTTGGCTGCCACCGTGGGACGGGGGGCGGGCGGCGGCGGGCAGTTCCGCACCACGTCGGCCCACAGATGGATCCGGGCGGGGACGGCGAAGGGGGCGTCGAGGTTGGCCAGCAGGCACTCGCCGGGCATGAGCGTCTGGATCTCCGGGCCGAGGGCGGCGATGTCCTGCTTGGACGACGACCGCAGGATGGTGCGGTCCTTCTCGTCGGCCAGGCCGAGGATGAAGAAGGTGTTGAACTGGCTGAGCAGCTCGGCGTCGAGGAGCTTGGGCTGCTGGGTGAC
>JALYYN010000408.1 GCA_030946525.1 Actinomycetota bacterium
CTTGCAAAGCAGGTGCTCTAGCCAACTGAGCTACGTCCCCGCACCTGCCACTTCCACCGCCGGAACCCGATCGTACCTCCGGCTCATCGGCCGCAACGATGTCAGGGTTGGCCGGAGACGTAGTCGCGGGGGTTCTGCGCGGTGCCGTTCACCCGGACCTCGAAGTGGAGATGGGGACCGGTGGAGAAGCCGGTGCTGCCCTCGTAACCGATGACCTGGCCCTGGTTGACGGTCTGGCCCACGCTCACGGCGATCTTCGACTGGTGGGCGTAGGCGGTGGCGTAAACGCCCCCGTTGTCGATGACCACGAGGTTGCCATAGCCGCCGTCGTTGAACTGAGCGTAGATGACCGTCCCGCTGCGCGCGGCCACGATGGCCCCCCCGTTGGGACCGGCGATGTCGATGCCGGGGTGGAAGCCGCCCCACCGGGGCCCGTACTCGGACGTGACCGGGCCGGAGATGGGCCAGATGAAGCCGGCCGCCGACGGTTTGGCCGCCGCGGCGCCCTTCGCCGGAGCGGCCGTGGACGCGGGCGAGGCGGCACCCGGACCGGCTTGGGCTGCGGCCGGCGGGGCGCTCGCAGCCGGGGCCGCCTGCGCCGCGGCCTGGGCCTGGGCGTCGGCCTGCTCCTGAGCCTGGATCAGGGCCTGGATGGCGGCGTCCTGGGTCGCCAGCTGCTGGCTCTCCTGGGTCAGCGTGGCGATGCGGGCCTTCATGGCCGCCTCGGCGGCCTGGGCACCGCTCTGGGCGCTCACCGCGGTGGCCACCTGGGCGGACTGGGCCTTGGTGCGATCGGCGGCGACCGCCTGGGCCCGGGTCAGTTCGACGTGGGCGGCGGCCTCGTCCTCCTTGGCCGCCCGCAGCTCCCCGATGGCGTCGACCGTGCGGCCCTGCACGAGATCGACGATGGTCTGGCGCTGGGCGGCCTCGTCGAAGCTCTTGGCCTGGGTCATGGCGAAGAACCCGCCCGCCTTGCTGGGCGAGGTGTAGGCGTCGACCGCCCGCTGGGCCAGCTGCGCCCGGGCGGCGTCCGACCGGCCCTGGAGCTCGGCGACCTTCTGCGCCGCAGCCTGGGACGCCGCGTTGGCGGCCGACTCGGCCTGGCGCAGGTCGGCCAGCTTGGCCTGCTCGGCGGCGGCAGCCGCGTCGAGCCGGTTGACCTCGGCCTCCAGGGCGGCGTTTGACGCCGTCGCCAGGTTCAGCTCCTGCTCGACCTGCTGGCGGCGCTGCCCGTTCGCCTGCTTGTCCGATGCCGGGTCCGCGTGGGCGACAACCGTGCTGACCATGATCATGCCGATCACGGTGAGACATGTCAGTCCACCGCGCACGCGACCTACCAAGAACAATCCCCCTCGGCCTCTGCCGTCGCCGTACCCTAGGCCGCCCGTTCGCCCGTAGCCACCCTTTGCTGCGCCAGCACGCTATTTCTGGCCGATTGGCGGCGCCTCCGGCTCCCAGAGGTACGAATCCAGCCGGGCGGCCAGCTACCGTCCAGCTCGTCGGCCACGATGCCGAGCCGGTCCTGGACGACCCGGCGTTGGAGCGCGGCCGGGAACAGGCGGTTGTCACGGCACAGCAGGAGCCTGGTGGGCACGGCCGGCCAGGCGTCGAGCGGCCACGGCTTCTCGAAGGGGGTCCCCGACTGGCGCCGGCCCCGGGCCATGGCCTCCGCGGCGAGCGCGGGCGGGACGTCGTGGAGGAAGACGGTCGCCAGGTCGTCGTCGCCCGGAGGCCGCCCGTCCCGCTCCGCCTGCTCGCGTTGGGCCTCGGCCTGACCGGTGTTCCCCCACCAACTCCCGGGCGACTCCCCCGGCGACGGCACCATGGCCGCCACCAGCACGATCAGCCGTACCGGAACCCGCGCGGCCACGATGGGCGCAGTGAGCCCCGCCATCGACTGGGCCACCAGGACAAGGTCGTGACGGTCGCCGACGGCCTCCACCACCGCGTCGGCGTACTCCGACAGGCCGGCCGAGTCGTCGTCGCACGGCAGGTCGACGGCGACGACCTCGTGGCCCCGCGCCTCCAGTTCGGGGACGACCAGGTGCCAGTACCACGAGTCGGAGCCGGCTCCGGGGAGGAGCACGTAGGTCGCCATCACGGCTGACGGCGACGGCGAAGGGCCGAACTCACCGGTGACGGGTCGCCACGGCGTGGTCCACACTGTGACGGTGCCCGACGCCTACCGGATCCAGGCCGCCTTCGACGCCGCCATCTCCGGCGACGTCGAGCCACTGGTCTCCCTCCTCGATCCCCGTCTGGAGTGGCGTGGGGTACGACGGGGACGGCTGTGGTGGCGTGACGTGCCGAGCTGACAGGGTCCCGACGAGGCCCGGTCGGTCCTCGCGCACAGGGTGGCCGGTATCGGGGACGCCCAGATCCTCGATCCCCACGCCCAGGTGCTGGCGGCGACCGAGGAGGGCGTGGTGGTGAAGCTGCGCTGGCGGGAGCCGTCGTCGCTCAAGGTCCACGAGCTCTTCCAGGTCCTGCGCATGCGGGAGGGCAGGATCGTCGACATCCAGGACCATGCCCACCGCAAGACGGCGCTCAAAGCGGTCCGGGCCCCGACCTGACCCTGGACTTCAGCAGGCCAGCAGGTCGGCGGCCTCCACCACCAGTTCCTTGCCGGTGGTGAGCGCGCCGGTCCCGGTCCCGGAGTAGGTGCCGTAGGTCGGGGCGACGTCGGAGTAGTCGCGGCCGACGGCGATGGTGAGGTAGGTGGCGCCGGTGCGACGGTCGTTGGTGGGGTCGAAGGCGACGGGGCCACAGCCGGGCACCAGCACCTCGACCCAGGCGTGGCTGCCTCCCTCCCCCTGGAGATGGCCCGAGACGTAGCGGGCCGGCAGGCGGCACAGCCGGCAGAGGGCCAGCATGACGTGGGCGTAGTCCTGGCACACGCCCCGGCCGAGGGCGAGGGCTTCGGCGGCAGTGGTCCGGACGGTGGTGACGTCGTGGTGGTACCGCATGGTGGCGTGGACCCGGTCGTTGACCAGCTCGGCCAGGGCGACGCCCGTCCGGCCCGAGCCCAGGAGGTCCCGGGCCACCGCCCGCAGGGCGGCGTCGGGGGCGGTCAGGGGCGAGGGCGCCAGCAGCCGGCGGTCGAGGCGGCCGACGTTCGGAGCGGGCGCGGTCGGGTCGCGGTCGACCACCACCGCGACCTCGAACTCGACGTACCGGGCGACCCGCCGGGCCCGGACGTCGACCACCACGTTGCCGAACGCGTCCTCGCCCTCGACGGTCTCCACCGGGGCGCCGTGGACGTCGAGGCTGTAGGACACCCGGGCCTGATCGACGTGGAACGCCGGGGGCAGCACCATCAGCCGGTGCTCCAGCCCGCGGATGGGCGACGTGTAGTCGTAGCGAAGGCGCTCGTGGAGCGTGAAACGGGTCATGGGGCTACCGCCCCATGAATGTTGCCGGACCGGCCTCCCGGGCCGGTCATGCCTCGTCCGCCCAGACCTGCATGGTCTCCAGGACGGCGCCGCCATAGGTGGTCACCATGGCGACGTCGAGGGCGTCGCGGCCCCGTCCGATCACCACCCGGCCGGTCCGGGGGA
This sequence comes from Actinomycetota bacterium, assembly GCA_030946525.1. Classification (GTDB taxonomy): domain Bacteria; phylum Actinomycetota; class Acidimicrobiia; order Acidimicrobiales; family AC-14; genus CADCTB01. The sequence goes on from JALYYN010000408.1 coordinate 3,558, forward strand.
CGTTGTTGCGGGGGTCGAAGGTCCACCAGCGATTGCCCAGGTACACCTCGAGCCAGGCGCAGAAGTCCATGGGCTCGCCCGGATCCGGCACCCCGATGTCGGGCAGGTAACCGAACACGTAGCGGGCCGGGATGTTCATGGCCCGGCACAGGGTCACCCCGAGCTGGGCAAAGTCCCGGCACACGCCGGTGCGGCGCTCCCAGACGTCGACCGCGGTGGTGGTGGGCGTGCTCGCCCCCTGCTGGAACCGGACGTTCGAGTGGACCCAGTCCGAGATGGCCTGGGCCCGGGGCCACCCCGGTTCCACCCCGCCGAAGAGGTTCCACGCCTCGTCGTAGAGAAGGTCCGAGAGGCAGAAGCGGCTGGGCAGGAGGAAGACGAGCGCCTCGTCGGGAAGATCCTCGATCGGGAGCTGGGGGGCGGACTTGTCGTCGGCGTCGTAGTTGGAGGTGACCTCGACCGTGGCGTCGTAGCGGATGAGGTTGACGCCCTCGACCAGGCTCAGGCGGTCGCAGACGTTGC
>JALYYN010000439.1 GCA_030946525.1 Actinomycetota bacterium
CCGCCCTCGTTCTGCTCGGCCCAACTCTCGTGATCTAGAAGGTGCGGACGGTGACCGGGAAGTGCCGATCCTCGCTATCTCACTGGACGACGCCCCCGACCGGTAATGCCGTCGCCCGTGGTTACCCCCTCGCGTGGTCGGCCGATGCCGCCCGGCGCCAGCAGCAGCGTGGGCGCCTCGGCGCCTGCGGTCGACAGCAGGGTCACGCGGCCGATCAGTCCGGGTGCGGTACAGCTCGCAAGTCGAGGCCGTCGATGTGCTCGAAATCCCGCGGGTTGCAGGTGTAGAGCGGAAGGTCGTTCGAGATGGCGATCGCCGCGATCATTGCATCGTAGGCCCGGGCGTGCGCCTTCCGGCCGGCCTGACGAAGCGAGGCGGCCACACGACCGAACGCGCGCGCTGCAGCAGCGTCGAACGGGAGCGGATCGAAGTCGGCCTCGGCCTGCTGCAGGCGCGCCTGGCGCGTTGCCCGCTCCGTTGCATCGGCCGTCACCAGGGGTCCGACCGACAGTTCGGCCGACGTGATCGCGGTGATGACAGGCTGACGCGGGAGGCTCGACGGGTCATCGATGCGTTCGAGAAGAATCAGCGTGCTCGTGTCCAGCAGGCCGACGTCAGCGACATCAGGGGCGTTCACAAGCTGGGGTCCATTGTTGCGTCGATATCCCGACGCAGTGCGTCGGGATCCATCCGGGGCAGGCGCGCCCACCGACGAAGGAGCACTGTGACAGGTAGCGGTGGCTTATCGAGGGGTCGGAGCTGGGCGACCGGCTTGCCGTCTCTAGTGATGGTCAGCTCCTCACCCAGAGCGACGCGGTCGATCACCTCACCGCCGTGGTTGCGCAGGTCACGGATCGAGATTTCTGCCACTCGGCAACTGTATCACCGGTGAGACCGAGTGAGTTCACGCCAGCTCCGGATCCGTCGGCGGCTGTTGCCGACCGTGAAGGTCTCCACGCACCAAGCAGAGACGAAGGATTCATCGGCGGGCTGGTGCACATCTGGTGCACATCAGGGCGGTCAACGGCGGACAAGCGTGGTCAGTCCCGGACGATACAAGAGCAGGTCAGAGGCTATTTCCGAGCATCGTCCCAGGTCAGGAAAGTGGCACAAATGGCCTTCACACGGCAGAGGTCGGGGGATCAAGACCCTCATCGCCCACCACGGAAGTCGAGGTCAGAGGGGGCAGCGCTGGCGCGGGCAACTGCACGGTGACGCAGAGGCCGCCGGCGGCTCGTGGCGTCAGGGTGAGGGTTCCGTCGTGTGCATCGACGATGCTCTGGACGATGGCGAGGCCGAGGCCGGCACCCGCGTGGTCGGTGCGGATCCGTTCGGCGCCTCGAAGGAAGGGCTCGACGAGTGTGGAGGCGAGCTGTGGGGTGAGCTTCCCGCCAGTGTTCTCGACAGTGAGCACCGCGCCGTTGGGTTGCGCGCTGGTCGTGACCCACACGGTGCCACGGTCAGGCAGGTTGTGGACGATGGCGTTGTGCAGGAGGTTCGTCGTCAACTGGAGTAGGAGTGCGTGTGAGCCGATGGTGGGGGTCCTGTCGCCGGAGGTCTCGATGGTGAGACCACCCCGTTCCGCAAGTGGAAACAGCGTTTCGGTGGCTTCTTCCGAAATGAGGGACAGGTCGACGTGTTCTCGGGTGAAGGACCGCCGGTCGGCGCGACTGAGCAGGAGCAATGCCTCGGTGAGGTCGATCGCTCGGGTGTTGACGGCGTGAAGGCGATCGATGAGTTCGCCGGTGTCGTGGTTGGGATCCTTGCGGGCCACGTCGAGGAGTGTCTGCGTGATAGCCAGCGGGGTGCGCAGTTCGTGGGAGGCGTTGGCTGCGAATCGCTGCTGTTCGGCGATGTCTGCTTCGAGCCGCCCGAGCATGGTGTCGAAGGCGTCCGCGAGCTCGCGGAACTCATCTTCGCGGCCCGGTAGCCGGATTCGGTGGGAAAGCGTCCCGTTGGCGGCCATGCGTGTGGCGTCGGTGATGCGAGTGAGGGGGGCGAACATGCGGCCGGCGAGAAGCCACCCTCCCGCGAGACCGAACACCAGCAGGAACGCCAACACTTCGGCTGCCCTCGGAGCGAAGGCGCGCAGGAGGTTGGACCGGATGGGGAAGGGGCCATGAAGGGGCGTGTCGACCAACAGACGGTCGGGCACGTAGCGCAGCAGGAACATCCACACGGCCGCGAGTAGCAGGGCACCTGCGATCATGAGGAAGCCGGCGTAGCTGAGGGTGAGTTTGAGGCGAACGCTCAAACCAGGGGTTCTAGCCACGATCCCCTCCGTCACGCCCAGTGTCCGGTTGCGTGATGCGGTACCCGACGCCGGCCACGGTGGCGATGATCCAGGGTTCGCCGAGGCGTTTGCGCAGTGCCGAGACGGTGATGCGCACGGCGTTGGTGAACGGGTCTGCGTTCTCATCCCACGCCCGTTCCAGTAGCTCCTCGGCGCTGACCACACCGCCTTCGGAAGCGACGAGAACCTCGAGGACGGCGAACTGCTTCCGGGTGAGCGCGACGTACCGGCCGTCGCGGTAGACCTCGCGGCGGACGGATCCAGCCGCAACCCGGCGATCTCCCACACCGGTGGCCGGTGGTGGGCACGCCTGCGATCGAGTGCGCGAATACGGAGCACAAGCTCTCGGAGCTCGAAGGGCTTCGTGAGGTAGTCGTCGGCGCCGAGCCCGAATCCGGAGGCCTTGTCGTCGAGAAGGTCGGCCGCGGTGAGCATGAGGATCGGCATGCCGGCGCCGGATGCGACGATGCTTCTGGCGATCTCGTCGCCGGAGGGGGCGGGGATGTCTCGGTCGAGGACAGCGATGTCGTAGGCGTTCACGCTCAGCAGCTCCAGGGCGGTCTCGCCGTCGCCTGCGATGTCGGCCGCAATCGCCTCCAGGCGGAGGCCATCGCGGATGGCTTCTGCCATGAAGGGTTCGTCCTCAACGATCAGCACACGGATGCTCCGATGCTACGAGCCGGTACCTATCGTCGGCGTATCCAAATCCACATACGCCCTGGCAACACCACGTCGCCTTGACTGCAGGATGTGGCCTACCGCCAACCAGCCCGAAGAGCGACGCGCCGGATCCCAGGATCATTGCCGCCTGAGCGCTCGTCGTCATCGCCGTGATCACCACGGGCCCCGGCTTCCAGTGGCTGTCGTCGACGACCGCATCGCCTGTCCACGTCCTCCCCGGTGAGCGCGTCGGCGCGCCTGGCGAGGATGGTGGCGTCCTCCGGAGTGCCGGTAGCAGTACGCTCGGCGAGGCTGACGGTGCCGTCCCCGATGGCACGACGGTCCGATGCCCACGTCCCGGGTGTGACGGGGCTTGATCCCGCGTTCCTCACCGCCCTGCGCCGGGCGGAAACGGCCGCCGCGGGCTGCTCACCCATGTACGCCAACCCGACCCACGATCCCAGGATGTAGCAATGACCAGAGCGATCGTCACACCACCGCTTTCAATGCACTCGCTACGCGAGGAAAGCACATGATGAAAACGCGACGGGCGCTGCCCGCCCTGGCCGTGGTCGCGCTGATCGGCGTGGGCTGTTCGAGTGCACCCGCCGGTACAGGCACCGGAAGGGGCACCAACACCGCCACGAACCGGGCGCAGGCGCTGAAGTTCGCGGGGTGCATGCGTCAGAACGGCGTGAAGGCGTTCCCGGACCCGGACGCGTCGGGCGATCTCACCATCGATCAGGTCGCGAACGGCTCGTCGCTGGACACGAATGCCCCGGCGTTCAAGCAGGCCCTCAGCGTGTGCAAGGACCTGGAGCCACCGGGGTTCACGGGAGCCGCAAGGAGTCCCGAGCAGCAGCAGGCCGCCCTCAAGTTCGCCCAGTGCATCCGCGACAGCGGCGTGCCGGACTTTCCTGACCCCGTCCAGGGCGAGCCCCTCGTCGACACGAACCGAATCCCCTCCGCAAACCGGACGGGTGGTATGGGCATTCTCAACTCGGCGATGCAGAAGTGCGGCGGCATCTACGCAGGCCAGCTGGGACTGAAGGGCCAGTGAATCGCACGAGGTGGGTGGTGGCCGGAGCGGCCCTCCTGGTGGCCGGAACCGCCACCTTCGGCGTGGCCGCCATACCCGGCGGAAACCACGCGGCCCCGGCTGCACAGCGATCGCCGACGAACACCGTGCCCGTGCAGAGGGGGAAGCTCTCGGACATGGTGTCGCAGTACGGGACCCTGACCTACCGGGGCCGCTCGGACGGTTCGCCGTACGCCGTGATCAACCAGGCCCGCGGCACGTACACCGGGCTGCCCGAGGTCGGAGACAAGATCGACTGCGGCAGCGTGCTCTATCGGGTGGACGACAACCCGGTGCTGCTGCTGTGTGGCACGGTCCCGGCCTATCGCGACCTGCAGATCGGCGATGCGGGCAACGACGTCCGTCAGCTCAACCGCAACCTGCACGAGCGCGGCTCCGACGCCGCCGCCGGCGTCGCCATCGATCCGGACGACAACGCCTTCACCGCCGACACGCAGAAGGCGCTCCAGGTGCTCCAGCACGACACGGGAGCTCCGGCGACCGGAGCGCTTGGGCTCGACGACGCGGCGTTCCTGCCCGAGTCGGTGCGGATCGCCAAGGTGACAGGCGAGATCGGCGGAGCCGCGCAGCCGGGTGGACAGGTCGCGCAGGCGACCTCCGATACGCCCGAGGTGCACGTGCAGCTCGACCCGGCGCAGGAGGGTGCGCTGAAGGAGAGGGACCCTGCGCGTATCACCCTGCCGGGCAACGCGTCCGTGACGGGCAAGGTGGACCGCGTCGGGAGCGTCACCCAGGGCCCTGCCGGACCGGACGGAACCCCCGGGAACGCGACGATTCCCGTCTACGTCACCCTCGACGACCCCGCGAGTGCACGCCGACTCGACCAGGTCTCCGTTCGGGTCGAGATCACGACGGAGGGTGTGGAGAACGCGCTGAGCGTCCCGGTCACCGCCATCGTCGGGACGCCCGGTGACGCTTTCGCGGTCGAGGTGGTGCGCGACGACGGGCGACGCGAGCTGGTCGCGGTGAAGCTGGGCCTTTTCGACACCGCAGACGGACGAGTCCAGGTCTCCGGCGAGGTTCGCGAAGGCGATCACGTCGTGGTCCCGGCATTGTGAGCGACGAGCCGGTTCTGGAACTGAACTTGGTGACCAAGGTGTACGGCGAGGAACCGCCCGTGGCCGCTCTCCGCGGCGTGTCGCTCTCCGTCCGGCCCGGCGAGCTGGTGGCGATCGTCGGGCCATCCGGGTGCGGCAAGTCCACGCTCCTGCACGTCATGGGCACGCTCGAGCGGCCCACCGGCGGCGTGGTCCGGATCGGTGCCGTCGACGCCGCTGGGCTGAGCGACCGCGACCTGTCGCGGCTGCGGGCGCGGGAGATCGGGTTCGTCTTCCAGCAGTTCTTCCTGTCCGAACATGCCTCCGTGCGGGAGAACGTCGCCGACGGTTTACTCTATGCCGGCGTCCCTGCGGCCGAGCGGCACCGGCGCGCCGACGAGGCGCTCGAACGGGTTGGCCTCTCAAATCGCGCCACCTCCAGGCCCACCAAGCTCTCGGGAGGGGAACGGCAGCGGGTCGCGATCGCCCGCGCTGTCGTCGGGCGTCCGGCGATCGTGCTGGCCGACGAACCGACCGGCAACCTCGACAGCACCAACAGCGGGTCGATCATGACGCTCATCCGGGAACTCAATGCCGCCGGCGCCACCATCGTCATGATCACCCACGATGCGGACCTCGCCGATCACCTACCGCGCCGGATCCGGATGCTCGACGGCCGGGTCGTCTCCGACAGCGGCGTCCTCGTGACGCCATGACCGGCAGCGGTGGCCGGTTGCAGCTGCAGGACTGGCTCCGGGTGGCGACCGTCGGGCTACGGGCCCGGCCGCTGCGCGCCGCCCTGTCGGCGCTCGGGATCGCGATCGGCACTGCGGCGATCGTGGGGGTCCTCGGCTTGTCCTCCTCCTCACAGGCCGGGCTGCTCGCCGAGATCGACCGGCTCGGCACCAACCTCCTGACGGTCGAGGCTGGACACGCCCTCACTGGGGGTGAAGCGACGCTGCCCTCAGAAGCGCCGGCGCGCATCACCCACCTCGACAACGTCGAACTGGTAGCCCACACCGCCCTGGTGAAGGATAGGAAGGTCTACCGGAGCCCAATGATCCCGCAGACCAACACCGGCGGCCTGCAGGTGCAGGCCACCAGCCTGAACCTGCTGTCCGTGCTCAACGCGGGCGTCGCACGCGGCGACTGGCTCAACGACGGCACCGCCCGACAGCCCGTCGTCGTGCTCGGTTCCACGGCCGCACAACGGCTGGGCATCGACCGGGTCTTCCCCGACCAGCGGATCTGGCTCGGCGGCCAGTGGTTCAACATCGCCGGAATCCTCAACCCGTCTCCGCTGGTCCCCGACATCGACAACAGCGCCTTGATCGGGTACCCAACCGCTCAGAGGTACCTCGGCTACATCAGCATGGTCGGCGGCGAGGCGACGATCGGGCCGCCGAGCACCCTGTACGTGCGCGCTGCCACCGGCCATGTGGCGGCGGTGCAATCGCTGCTGGCGCGGACCGCCAACCCCCAGGCTCCGTACGAGGTGGACGTGAGCCAGCCGTCCGACGTGCTCACCGCCCGGGCCGCCGCGGCGGGGGCGTTCGACAGCCTCTTCCTCGGCCTCGGCGTCGTGGCACTGATCGTGGGCGCCGTCGGTGTCGCCAACATCATGATCATCTCCGTGCTCGAACGCCGCTCGGAGATCGGCCTCCGGCGCGCCCTTGGTGCGACGAGGGGCCAGATCCGGATCCAGTTCCTCGCCGAGTCGATCCTGCTCGCCGTCAATGGCGCCGTCGTCGGCGTGCTGGCCGGGGCCGCGGCCACGGCCGTGTACGCAAGCTCGAGGAGCTGGGCCATCGTGATCCCCGCCGAGGCATGGATTGTCGGCATCGCCTCCGCGATCCTCATCGGCGCGTTCGCTGGCCTGATTCCGGCCATTCGAGCATCCCGGATGCCGCCCAGTGTCGCATTGCGAACGGTATGAACCGAACCGGAGGCGCGAAACTCCCGGATAGCCGGACGCCAGCTTCTTGAGCCCATGGACGGGCGCGATCGCCCGCTCACGAGGGGCGCTCGCCGCCGCGAGCGCTGTTCCGACAACTCACCGTTTTCGCGCCGCGCTGCAGAGTCACGTCACTCCTGGTTGTCGTCTCGAATCATGCGCTGGGATGAACCGGTGGGTGCTCGAGCACGCTGGGCCGGTACTCGACGAGCTGGATGCGGCCGTCGAGCGTGCGGTTGTCGATCATCTCGAGTGCGACGTCCGGGTAGCCGTCGTAGATGCGTTCTGCGCCCGTGGCACCGGTGATCACCGGGAACATGACGACGCGGAAGCGATCGACGAGTCCGGCTCGCAGCAGTGATCGGCACAGGCTGATGCTGCCGACCGTGCTCAGGAGACCCGAGTCGTCCTCCTTCATCGCCCTGACGACTTCGACCGCCTTGTCGCGCACGAGAGTGGTGTTTGGCCACGTGAGCGGCTCCTCGAGAGACGCGGAGAACACCACCTTCCGCGCTTGCGTGAGCCCGTCGACTGACACCTCCTCGTCGGTTGTGAACTCGTCCGCTCCCGCTGGGATCTCTCCGGCGGCGAAGCCCGACATCAGTCGATAGGTGTTCGCTCCCATCAGGTACGTGACCTTGGGTTGCTCGCCGAGCCAGGCGAGGTACTCAGGTCCTTCCAGCCCCCACCATCCTGGCCAGCCCTCCGCCGACGCGTAGCCGTCAAGGGAGGTGATGAAGTCGACGAGCAATTCCTGCATGGTCGTATCCTTTCCTTAAGTCGGGCAGCGACTGGCCTACGTGGAGGTCAATTCCCAGCGGCCTGTGGTGACCCACCCCGGACCGTGACCCTCCGAGGATGCTCAGTGCTCGTCTTCGGCGGTCCGCAGTGCACGGGCGGAGAGCCACTTCGTCCATCGCGATTCGTCACGTCGTGCGGCAGCGGCGCCCTCGGCGCCGTACAGGTACGACCAGATGGAGACGCTGACCTCATCCGGCCCTCCCTCCACGGCGAGGATCGCCGTGCCCGGGGCCGGTTCATCGACTAGGACCGCAAGCCTCCAGGACGCGACATCGACCACTGTTCCCGCCAACGTCGGCGCATCGTCCGCACTGGTATGGAGTCGGTCACCGACCACAGGCGACCGCGGGACGCCCAGTTGGTCGGTGAGTGCAGCCCACGCCTCCCCGCGCGGCCCTGTCCACCTGGCGGTAGGGAGTAGCGCAACCGCCGTCTGCCCTCGGAAGTGCTCGAGATGAAGTTTGAGGTTGAGCAGAAACAGCCCCCAGCCCTCGGACAACGCGTCATATTGATCGTCCCAGTCGTCACCCGACCCGAAGCCGGTGTTCACGAGCCGAACAACGCAGATGCCGCCGCTGCGAGCCTCGACCAGCCACTCGAAGGCGAGCCCGGCGGCCCCTTCGCCGCCGACGAAGACAACCCGCCGCGGGGGCTCCCACACGGCGACGCGTCCGGCTACCTGCATCTCCGGGCCCGGGCCGAACGAGGCCGTCGCCGTACCCCCTTCCCGTTCCTCCACGGTATGTGGCACGTACCACGAGGAGATCCCGGGTCCCGTGGCGATCGCTTTCCACACCTCGTCGACGGTTCCGACGACTTCGACCTCGAGCTCGATGGAGCGATCTTCGTCAACCACGGTCAGGTCTCCCCGGTGGAGTTGGGCTGGAGCGGGGGACTGGGTGGGCTGCGACGACGACTCGATGGCAACGCCCCCGGCTGGCCTGCTCGTCGTGATACTTCCCAGCCAGCGCCCTGACAGCAGTCGTGAGCTCAGCAGTGAACGCCCCTCGGTCGGCGGCCGATCCGAATCTGATCTCGAGGTCGATCGCCAGCGTGGCGAGCGGCTGGCCGGCCTCGTCAGCGCGTCGGGCGAGGTCGGCGACTTCACCAACCATCCGGGCGGCAACGGCGACGAGGTACCGACTCGAGAGCCGGTCGGTGCGGGCGGGATCGGCCCCGCTCCTGCCGAGGGTTGACGGCGACAGGGCGTACGTCCGGGCCGTGGCGCGCATCACCCGTTCGGTCAGGCCCCGCTTGGGGCGTTCCTCGACGAGACGAACCAGGTTGTGACGTTCGAGAGTGCGGAGGTGGTAATTGACCCGCTGACGTGACAGACCCACGATGGCGGCGACGCTGGTCGACGATCCCGGCTCGGCCAGGATGGCCAGGATCCTGGCTCGCACCGGGTCCAACGCGGCCATCGCCGCCGCGGGATCATCGATCACTCCGACATCCAACACGCCAGCAGGGTCCCATTAGACAAGTTCATCTGTCAATCCGCACGGTCGGCCGATCAGGCGATCGGAACAGCTCCCACCGCCCGGTATGGGTTCTCTCGGCCCGAGCTGTGCCCCGGATTCCTCGGAGCGGTGACGGCGCCCGCTGGGGTGGACGGGGCGGGCGTCGCAGCGTCCTGGTGTCGATGGCTCCGGTCGACGACTTACCGCGATTCTGCCGAGCATCCGGTATCTTCACGAAGCATCAAATGCGGCCGGGCACCTGAATCCGAGCAGAGGAAGCATGTTCCCGACTGACGTTCGGCACGGCATCCGCGCACCCGTGCTGTACGCCCAGGGTCAGTACGACGCGATCTGGTGCGGGGGGACAGGAGACTGCAACACCGATCCCCAGGCCGCGAAGGAGTGGACGTACTACAGCCCCGGCGTGTCATTCAGCCGAGTGGTTGTCCCCGGCGTCGGCCACTCGGTGAACTCGAGCATCAATGCGCCGCAATTCTACGGCGCGACATTTTCGTGGCTGAAGGGTCATGGCTTGGACTGACCACGCGCGACGAGCTCCTGTGGACGGATCGCCGGCGGAGGTCGCTGAGAACCTGACGGTACCGGCGGCGCGTTGGGGCCGCGCAGGCTGCGGGGTTGTCGGGAACATCGCCCACCGCCTGCAGAGATCCAGCGGTCCGACGGGGAGGTTTCTGCGGTGGTCGCGTCGACAGGCGCCTCCGGCGGCGTACTGTGTGTACCGATATGAGCTACGCAGTGGACTTCGTCGACGTCTCCACCGTCGGCTTGGAGTCGTCGCCGGTGATGGCGGCCCTGGCCGGCCTGCGGGCGAACGAGGCTCGCTACTTCAAGAACAAGTACGACCACGTCTTCACGGTGGAACCGGCCGCCCAGGCCCGGGACGCCATCGACTGGGTGCACCGCATCCTCAAGGAGGAGCGCGACATCATCGTCGCTTCGCCCCCGCTCGAGGCGACGACCTTCCAGGTCGAGAACATCCGATGGACCTACGTGTTCTACGAGAGCGGGCTGTCGATCAACGTCCTCTATCCCCTCGACGATCCGAAGAAGCGAGCGGTCGGCTTCAAGCTCTCCGAGGGCATGGACCCCCCCGCCGAGCTGGGCGCCTTCAAGTT
>JALYYN010000458.1 GCA_030946525.1 Actinomycetota bacterium
TTCCTGATCGGGGCGCTGTGGGTGCCGGAGTACGGCGACCCCGAGGACCCCGACCAGTTCAGGGTTCTCGCCGCCTACTCGCCGTACCAGCACGTGGTCGACGGCACCCGGTACCCGGCCACGCTGGTCACCACGGCCGAGTCCGACTCACGCGTCGACCCGCTGCACGCGCGGAAGTTCGCCGCCCGCCTTCAGGCCGCCACCGCCGCCCCCGATGACCGGCCGGTGCTCGTGCGCATCGAGTCCCGCGCCGGGCACGGCGCGGGCAAGCCGGCGTGGAAGCAGGCCGACGAGGCCGCCGACGTGTGGTCCTTCGTGGCCTGGCAGCTCGGGATGCTCGACGGAGGAGTGGGGTAGGAATTGGCTTTGCCGGTCGAATGGGAGGCATCGAGCAGTGCGGATCGCTGAGATCGCCCCGGTCTGGGTGAGTGTCCCGCCCCCGAGCTACGGCGGCATCGAGCTGGTGGTCGCCCTGGTGGCCGACGGCCTGGTCGACCGGGGCCATGACGTCACCCTCTTCGCCACGGGCGGCTCGAAGACCAAGGGCACGCTGGTCACGCCCATCCCCGAGACGCCGGACCTGGCCAAGATGGGCGTCAGCTTCACCGACGACCTGGTCCACACCCTGACCGCCTACCTCCACGCCGGCGACTTCGACGTCATCCACGACCACTCCGGGTTCGGCCCCGCCTTCGGCGCCCTGCTGAACGGCACGCCGCCGGTGGTGCGCACCCTCCACGGGCCCTGGAGCGACGCGGCCCGGCGCTTCCACGCCGCCCTCGACGGGCGGGTGCACCTGGTGGCGATCAGCGAGTCGCAGAAGAGCCTGAACACCGACCTCGACTACGCCGGCGTGGTCCACAACGGCATCGACCTGGGCGTGTACCCGTACCGGGACGCCAAGGAGGACTTCCTCCTGTTCCTCGGCCGCTGCAACCCGGAGAAGGGCCCGGAAGTGGCGGTGGAGGTGGCCAAGCGGGCGGGGAAGCATCTGAAGATGGTGGTCAAGCGGGCCGAGCCCGCCGAGATCCAGTACTGGGAGCGCATCGTCGAGCCCCGCCTCACCGGTGACGAGGAGCTGCTCTGGGAGGTGTCGCACGAGGAGAAGGTCGACCTGCTGGCCCGGGCCCAGGGCACCCTGTGCACCATCCAGTGGCCCGAGCCGTTCGGCCTGGTCATGATCGAGTCCATGGCGTGCGGGACCCCGGTGATCGTGCCCCCCATGGGCGCGGCGCCCGAGCTCGTCGTCGACGGGGTCACCGGCTTCATCCGCACCGACATCGACGAGATGGTCGAGGCCGTCGGCCGGCTCGGTGAGCTGTCCCCCGAGGCGTGCCGGGCCCGGGTGGCCGACAACTTCACCGCCGAGGTGATGGTCTCCGGGTACGAGAAGGTCTTCGAGCAGGTCGTCGGCGCCGCCCGGCGCTGAGCCTGCACCGGCGGTAGCTGCGCACCTCACCTATGAGCGGTCGGCCGGTCGCTGGAAGACTGCCGCGGCTGATGGGGCCGACGGGGCCCTACCATCCATCGGCACGGGGAGATCCGGCATGAAGCACACGCGCGGCAGTCGGCGGCTGCGCACCATCGAGACGATCGCGGTGGCGGGAGGTCTGCTCGGCTCGTTGCTGGTCTGGAACGGCCCGGCCCAGGCCGTCAACAACAAGGGCCTGAACGGGCTCATCGTCTGCGGGGGCACGGAACCGACGGCGAATCGCAACGTGGCCGACTTCAACGTCTACACGATGAACCCGGACGGGAGTAACCGGCGCAACGTCACCGCCGACAACCCGATCACCGACTACAACCCGCTGTGGACGCCGGACGGGACGAAGATCCTGTACGAGTCCGAGCGGACCGACGAGGTCGTCGACGACACCTTCGAGCTCTACACGATCAACCCCGACGGCAGTGGCAAGACCCTGCTGTTCGCCAACGGCAGGCCCGAGGACATCGCCAAGAGCTACCACCCGGACGGATCGCAGATCGCCTTCTCGAGCAACCGTGACGGCAACAGTGAGATCTACAAGATGAATGCCGACGGGACGGGCCAGACCCGGCTGACCGACAACCCGGCGAACGACAACTTCCCGCGGTGGTCGCCGGACGGCACCCGGATCATCTTCGTGAGCAACCGCAGTGGCAACAACGAGATCTGGTCGATGGAGCCCTTCGGGAACAACCTGGTCAACCTGACCAACAACCCGGCGTCGGACAGCACTCCCGAGTGGTCCCCGGACGGGACGAAGATCGCCTTCACCCGCAACGTCGCCGGAAGCGGCAACGAGATCTTCGTCATGAACGCCGACGGCACCAACCAGGTGAACCTGACCAACAGGGCGGGCTACGACGCGTTCCCGACGTGGTCGCCGGACATGACGACCATCATCTACTCCCGCCTCGTCGAGGGCGACACCAACTACTCGGTCTCCGGGGGCAACTCCGAGGTGTTCGCCATGAACGCCGACGGGAGCAACCCCCGTCGGCTGACCAACGCCTTCGACTTCGACGGGCGCTGTGACTGGCAGCGGATCTGCACCATCACCGGCAGCGGGGACATCCAGGGTACGCCGGGCGACGACGTCATCTGTGGCTCGCCCGGCAACGACCGCATCAACGGGATGGGTGGCAACGACATCATCCTGGGCTTCGGCGGGGACGATCAGCTGCTGGGCGGCGACGGGAACGACGTCCTCTTCGGCGGCACGGGTAACGACACGCTGGTCGGGGGGGCGGGGAACGACTTCCTCTCGGGCGGGCCGGGCAACGACCGCTTCAGCGCCGAGGTGGGCGAGCGCATGGACGTCGGCGCCGGCGCCGACCAGTGCGTCATCGGAGCCGTGGCCGCCACCTGCCCGCCCCGCCTGTCCTGACCGGCGGCCCCGACCGACGCGGCGTCGGCCCCGCCGACCCCGAGACCCGTGGCGACATGGACACCTACCGACGGGCGATCGGGTGCGTGTTCCGGGCGCAGCGGTCAGCTGGCGTCGTGCCACGGGTCGATCACGGCGATGCCGGTTCCCTCGAAATCCCTGACGTTGCGCGTCGCCAGGGTCGCACCGTGGGAGCGGCAGATCGACGCGATCACCGCGTCGAAGCCGTCGATCGGTGCGCCAGCCAGGTCCCGCCGGCGAACGACACGCGGGTACTCGACGGCGGCCGTCGTGTCGAAGGCCAACACCTGCTCCGAGAAGGTCGAGAACACATCGTCGGCCGCACTTCTCAGCGTGTCCTTCCGCCGCCCGTCAGGCAGGCGCTCGATGCCGTAGCCGATCTCGGCCTGGGTGACTGATGTCGTATACAGCTCGGCGACGGGGTGCGCGCGGATCCAGGCGACGATGACCGGCGAGGGCGACGGCTTCATCAGCTCCGAGACCACGTTGGTGTCGACCACGATCATTCGGAGAGGTCAGCGGCCCGGGGTGGAGCCGCCCGGGCAGGCAGCTCGAGATCGACGCCCCCGATTTCCCCGACGCGCTCGACCAGGGTGGCGAACAGGCCCTTGGAGCCGTCTGATCCACGGACCGCGTCGACCAGGATCACCCGGACCTCCGCCTCCATCGACCGTCCGTGACGGGCGGCCCGGAGCCGCAGCCGGTCTCTGACGTCGTCGTCGAGACCTCTGATGCTGAGAGCGGCCACGCGGCTACCTCCTCCTTGCGAACCCCACGATGTGCCAGCGATGCTAGCAGTGTCTTGGCGTCGCTGGGCGGCCGTCACCTCTGTCTATGCTGGACAGCCCGGGGGCCTTTCGTCGGCCTCGACCCACAAGGAGCCCCCCTTTTGCCGTCTGTCGCGCTGGTCGTCAAGCTCACCGCCAAGCCCGAGTTGGCCGACGAGGTGGCCGCGTTCCTTGCCGGAGCGCTCGAGTTGGCGAACCAGGAGCCGGGAACGCCGGTGTGGATGGCACTGCGGACCGGTGACGATACGTTCTGGATCGTCGACGCCTTCCCCAGTGACACCGAGCGTCAGACGCACCTGTCCGGGCCGATCGCCGAGGCCCTCTTCGCCAACGCCGACCGCCTGCTGAGTGCCCCGCCCGAGGTGTTCGCCTCCGACGTGCTCGCCATCAAGGGTTAGGCCGACCAGCCGCCCCGGTCAGCCGGGCCGGACGTCGTTGAATGGCCGCCCCGGTCAGCCGGGCCGGACGTCGGCCAGGACGCACCTCGATCGGAGTGACCGCAGGCTGCGCTGGCGGGTCGGGCCGATCGATCCGATCGGGATGTTCAGCCCGGAGGCGATGTCGCCGTAGCGGATCGGCGGGTCGGCCATGAGCAGGTCGAGGATGACCCGCTGGCGGGGGGGCAGGGCGCTCACCGCGCTTCGCAGCACGGCGTCGCGGTCGGCGCTCTCGGCGGGGGGCGCCGGGTCGGGCTCCGCCCCCATCGCCTCCAGCACGGCGTCGTCGTCCACCAACCGCACCCGGCCATGCTCCCGGCACAGGCGCAGGCACTCGTGGCGGGCCGTGGTCGCCACCCATCCGCCGATGCGCTCCGGGTGACGGAGGCGTCCGATGTGCTGCAGCAGTCGCAGCCAGACCGTCTGGGCGACGTCGGCGGCATCGGCGTCGCTGAGGCGGTAGCCCCGGGCGACCCGGTTGACGGTCCGGGTGTGGCGCTCGACGAGCGTCGCCCAGGCCGCGGCGTCGCCGCCGGCGGCGGCGTGGACGAGATCGGCGGTGTCGGCTGGGGACGCAGGGGTGGACGGGTTGACTGCGAGCATGTCGATTTCCCTTGATCGGGCGACGGGCCTCGGCGCGTCGTCGGATGGTCAACCCGATCATCCGCACCGGCCCTTGGCCGATCCTTGGGAAGCGCTTGGCCGCCCTGGGCGGCCCCTCGATGCGGAGGGTTCAGAGGCTCGGCTCGGCTGCGCCCACCTGGGCGAGCACCTCCGCGAAGCTGAGGCCGCGGCCCGCCTCCAGTGCCCGCTCAACCTCATCGTCGCCCAACCGGGCGCGGGCGGCATCCAGGTGGCGCTCCCGTTCGGCCCGGCGCTCCTCGCTCAGCGGCATGACCAGCTCGGACCGGAGCTCGTCGGCGTAGCCCCACAGCCGGGCGCCGTCGCCGTCCCGGCCCTCCTCCTGGGCGACGATGGCCAGTCCCTCCAGGGCGAGTGCGACCATCAGCTGGTTCTCCGCGCCACGGAAGGCGCGCAGGCTGGACAGGAGCAGGCGGCGGCCCTCCTCCAATCGGCCCTGGGCCAGGTGGATGCGACCGGAGATGCTCATCGCTCCGTGGGCGAGCTGGCGGTCCCCGAGCCGGCGGGCGAGCACGATGGCTTCGTCGCAGTAGCGGGCGGCCTCGTCCAGCTCGCCGGCATGCTGGGCGACGAGGGCGAGCTGGGTGAGCGGGATCACCTGGTTGTGGTCGTCGTGCACGGCGCGGAAGATCGACAGGGCCTCCTCGAGCTGCGTCCGGGCCAGGGTCGCGTCGCCGGCCCGGCGGGCAGCCACCGCCCAGAAGGTCAGCACCCAGGCCCGGCCCCAGCGGTCGCCCAGCTCGTCGCAGTAGCGGAGACTGCGCTGGAGGCACTCGACGGCTCGGTCGAGCTTTCCCTCGAAGACGGCGGCGCCGCCGCGGGCCATGAGGGCGACGGCCAGCTCGCGGTCGTCGTCCAGCTCCTGGGCCAGGGCGACGGCCTCCTCGCCCCGGCCCGAGGCCCCCCTGTAGTCGCCCTGGGAGAAGGCGATAGTCATGAGCGCCACCAGCGCCTTGAGCCGCAGGGGCGGCGGCAGGCCTCGATCGACGTCGACGTCGCCCTGCTCCAGTGCCGTCTCCAGCCAGGTGTGGGCCTCCACCAGCTGGCCCATACGGCCGAAGAACCACCAACGCATGGCGCCGGCGAGCTCGACGCCGAGCTCCGGGTCACCGCCGGTGAAGCACCATTCGAGGGCGGCGCGCAGGTGGGCCACCTCCCGGACCATGCGGGTCGACCAATCGGTGGCGTTCTGGCCGTGCAACTGGCGATCGGCGGCGGTGGCGAAGTCCACGTAGTGGGCGGCGTGGCGCCGGCGGGTCGACGGCTCGGCCTGGGCCGACCGCAGCCTCTCGAGCCCGTACTGGCGCAGGCTGTCGAGGAGGCGGTAGCGGCGGGTGCCGCCCGGGCCGGGCAGGGTCGTGACCATGGACTTGCCGACCAGCGCCGAGAGGTCGGCGAGGAAGTCGTCCCGCTCCCCTCCCACCGCGGCGGCGGCCTCGATGCTGAAGTCGCCGACGAACACCGAAAGACTCTCGAAGAGGGTCCGCTCGGAGCTCTTCAGCAGCTCGTAGCTCCAGTCGATGGCGGCCCGCAGCGTCCGGTGGCGCGCCGTCGCCCCCCGGCTGCCGCGCCTGAGCAGGGTGAGGCGGTCGTCGAGCCGCCGCACGATCGCGTCGAGTGGGAGCACCGACACCAGGCCGGCGGCCAGCTCGATGGCGAGCGGGATGCCGTCCAGCGCCCGGCAGATCTGCGCCACGGCCTCCAGGGCACCGCGGTCGGAGGAGACCTGGGCGGAGTCCATGCTCGCCCGGTCGAGGAAGAGACGGACCGCCTCCGACGCGAGCACGTCGTCGACCGGCGCCTGCTGGGTGACCGGCGGCAAGGTGAGCGACGGCACCCGGAGGACCGCCTCCCCCCAGACGGCCAGCTCCTCCTGGCTGGTGGCTAGGACCTTGGCCCCCGGGCAGTACGACAGCACCACCTCGATGAGGGCCGCCGACGCCTCGATCACGTGCTCGCAGTTGTCGAACATCAGCAGGACATCGTCGTCGGCCAGGCGGTCGCACAGGGAGGCGGCGTTGACCCCCTGGGCCTCCATGCCGAGCGCCACGGCCAGGGCGGCCGGGACCTGCCGGGGGTCGCTGACGGCCGCCAGGTCGACGAACCGGACCCCGTCGGCGAAATCGGGGCCCACCTCGGTGGCGAGTTGCAGCGCCAGCCTGGTCTTCCCGCTACCCCCGCTGCCGGCCAGGGTGACGAGGCGCCCGTCCGCCAGCAGGTGTCGGGCGCGGTCGAGCTCGACGGCCCGTCCCACGAAGCGCGTGAGGTGGACAGGGAGTCGAGGCGCCAGGTCCTGCCGGTCGGCCTCCGGGGGGGTGTCGAGCCGGGTGGGCGGGGTCGCCGCCGTCCTTCCGTCGCTCAGTTCCAGGGCCGGATCCTGGACGAGGATGGCGCGCTCCAGGCGCTGCAGCGCGGGACTGGGGTCGATCGCCAGGTCCTCCCCCAGCCGGCTGCGCAGCTCCTGGTAGGCCCGGAGGGCTTCGGCCTGCCGGCCGCAGCGGTAGAGGGCGAGCATCCACTGGCCCCAGAGCCGCTCCCGGAGGGGATGCTCCTCGATGACGTGGGGCAACTCGGCCGCCAGCTCGCTGTGGGCGCCTGCCCGCAACTCTGCCTCCACCCGCTCCTCGACGGCCCACAACCGGGTCTCCTCGAGCTGCGCCGCCACCGGCCGGGCGAACTCCTCGTCGACGAAGTCGCAGAGCGCCGGGCCTCTCCACAGCGCCAGCGCCTGGCGCAGCAGGTCTGCGGCGCCGTCGTCACCGGTCCGGATCGCGGCCCGAGCCCTGTTGACGAGGAGATCCAGGCGGAGCAGGTCGAGCTGGCCCGGCTCCACGGTGATCAGGTAGCCCGGGCGCCGGGTGAGCACCGGCGAGGGCCCGCCGAGGGCGGCCGACAGCGCCTTGCGCAGCTCCGAGATGTACCCCTGGAGCGTGGTGGTGGCGCCGGGCGTCGGCTCGCCCGACCACAGGTCGTCGATGAGGCGGTCGGCGGAGATCACCTGGTTCGCGCGTATGAGCAGCAGGGCGAGCACCGCGCGCGTACGGGTGCCGGGAAGGTCGACGGGCCGGCCGCCGACGGTGACCGTCAGCGGACCGAGGAGGCCGAACTCGAGCGCGTCGGGAGGCGGGTCGGCGCGGCCGGGATGCCCGGGATCGGACACGGCGCCGCCCTACCGCCGGAGCGGCGTCGGGCCCGCGTGGACGTCGTGGCCTGTGGCACCGGCGATCCACTGCACGGCCCGGACCGTCGGGACGAAGCAGTAGGCGCCGCCGAGGGTACGGACGAACCGGGGGATCCCGTCGACGGTGACCTCCCGGCCGGCCGCGGTCGTCCACGTCGCGCTGCTGTACATCGGGTCGTTGGCCCCGACGAGGGGGTCGTTGGTGCCCGTGATGCGCGGATCCTGGAGGCCCAGGTTGAGCCAGTCGGCCTGCATGGCCTCGAACTGGGCGGCGAGGCTGGCGCACAGGAAGTTGCCGAGGAGGCCGCGGGCCACGGGGCCCCGGTCGGGAACGGCCGGGTCGTACACCGGCCCGAAGGGCATGCCCCTGCGGATGATCTCCCGTTCCTCGTTGGTGCTGCGTTGGACGAGGTGGGCGTCGCGCGGGTTGGTCCGGCGGATGTGGGAGCCGATCGGGCACCGGCCGCCGTCGCCGTCGGCCTCCGCGTAGCCGAAGCCGTTGAGCCGGTCCTCGGCGACGTTCCGGGCGTCGGCCTCGGTGGGGGCCAGGGCGAGCGGCGCCCCGTTCCGCCACCGGCCGCACAGCTTGGCCGCCACCTCCTCGGCCGAGCACCCGAGCCGGGCGGCGGTGGCGTCGAGGAACCCCTCGAAGCCGGCGACGTCCTGACCGAGGACGCGGAAGGCGTTGAACGTGCCGTCGACCCCGAGGGCCTCGGGCTGCGGCACGGTCCAGCGGACGCCGGGCAGGGGCGCCGGGTGTCCGAGCAGGATGGTGCCCAGCGGGGTGAACGGCAGGCCGGGGATGCGGGCCTCGTCGTGGATGCCCTCGAACCGGGGCTGCGAGATCCCGTCGCGGTAGCCGAAGTGCACGCGGCGCTCGGCATCGTCGCCGGAGAACATCTCCCCGTCGAGCGGCTCCGGACCGACCAGTGCGAACGCCCGGCCGCCCTGCGCGTCCAGCACCTGCCGGGACACCTCGACCAGATCCTCCGGCCGGCGGCCGTGGAGGGTGACCACGAGGTGGACGTTGTCGGTTTCACCCAGCCCGGCGACCCAGTGCGCGGGAGCGCTGTCGCCCACGTCGCCCAGGCGGGAGGCCCGGGCCACCATGCCCTCCCGGAACTCGGGCGGGAACGTT
Source organism: Actinomycetota bacterium (assembly GCA_030946525.1). Taxonomy (GTDB): domain Bacteria; phylum Actinomycetota; class Acidimicrobiia; order Acidimicrobiales; family AC-14; genus CADCTB01. The sequence goes on from JALYYN010000458.1 coordinate 9,078, forward strand.
CCCAGGCTGGCCTCAGGCAGGCCCAGGGCGCCCAGGCCCCGCCACGTGAAGCCGACGTTCAGGCACCAGGCGAACCCCGCGTCCTTCGGGGACCGGTCGGCCCGGGTGATCTCGGGGGTCGACCGGTCGCCGTCGACCATCGTCGCCAGCGCGGCGTCCGCCGCGGCGGGGTCGAGGACCCGGAGCACGAGGTGCCGCACGGCGCGGTAGGTCCGGCCGTAGGCGCGGAAGATGTTGCCCTGGAGCTGCGTGAGGTCGACGTCCATGGGGCCGCTACCAGCCGATGGACAGGTGCCGGCGGATCTGGGCGACGGAGAAGCCGGGATAGGCCCGGTAGAGGCCGAGCTGGACGTTCGGGTTGCGGTGCAGGGCGACGAGGGTGTCCCGCTGCAGGGTGCCGAGGTCGCGACTGATCAGGCCGACCGGTGACTCGGGCATCTGGAAGGCGTCGTGGGCCCGGATCCAGTCGATGAACTCGTCGACGTGGGAGGCGACCGGCAGCGGGGGAGGATCCTTCACCCAGGTCATGAGGGCGTCGAACACGGCGCCGATCTCGGCGATGAAGTCCCGGATGTAGGTGGTGAAGTCGCCGTCGTAGACGGAGAACATGCACAGGTTCCCGTCCACGAAGTCGAACCGGGCGAAGTGCACGGTGCCGATGTTGTTCAGGCCGACGAACACCGCGTCGGTGGCCTCGAACAGCGCCTGGGTCAGCTGGCCCCGGGCCACGATGTTCGGGACGTGCAGCGGCATGATCAGGTTCATCGCCTGCTGGAGGTTGTCCGACGGCGACATCGAGGCCGTCGTCCGGACCGCGGTCGGGGGCGAGCACCGGGACCACAGCGATACCAGGGCGGTGGTGGCCAGCTCGAAGCCGACCCGCTTCAGGCCATCCGAACGCCCCATCCCCCCGCCCCCCTCCTGCTGGGCCGCGAGCCTAGGTGGCCGTTCCTGACCGCTCAAGGCCGTTCGGGCCGGAGGCGGGCGTAGAGTGCCGGGCATGCCGGGCGGGGCCGACGCGGTGATCGACGGGGCGATCGACGCCATCCTCGCCGACGCGCCCGACCACACGCCCGGGACCCGGCCCATCCACGCCCCGGGGATCGCGGTGACCGGCGCCTTCCGGGCCTCGGACGTGGCCGCCGGCTTCACCGACGCCGCCCACTTCTCGGGACGTTCCGTCCCCGTGACGGTGCGGTTCTCCAACGGCACCGGGTCGATGGGGGATCCGGATTCGAAGTTCCTCGTCCGGGGCATGGCCGTGCGCTTCCACGTCGGCGCCGGGCGCACGGGCGAGGTGACGACCGACATGGTGGGCATGACGCTGCCGGTCTTCTTCACCCGGACCGTCGAGACGTTCATGGAGTTCCTCGAGGCGGCCCGCCCCACGCCGGTGCCCTCCACCCCGGGCTGGCGGAAGGCCCTCGACGCCCTCCGGTTGGTCCCCGGGCCGTCGCGGCCGCTCGGACCGGGGGAGCCCGGCGCGCTGGCCTTCGCCAACCGCTACCCGCCCGCCCGCCAGTCGATGGTGGACCTGACCGCCCTCTCGGTGCCCGAGAGCTACGTCACGTGCGCCTACCGCACCGTCCACGCCTTCCGTCTCACCAAGGGGGAAAAGGTCGCCTCGGTGCGCTTCCGGTGGGAGCCGGTCGCCGGCGTGCGGTCGGCGGCGAAGGGGACCGAGGGCGACTTCCTGCAACAGGAGCTGCGGGAGCGCCTGGGCCGCGGGCCGGCGGAGTTCGTCCTGCGGATGCAGGTGGCCGAGCAGGGCGACGACACCTCCGACCCGACCAAGCCGTGGTCCGAGAGCCGCCGCCGGATCGTCATGGGCCACCTCCGGGTGGACCGGATCGTGGCCGACCAGGTCAACGGGTGTGAGCGGCTCGGCTTCGATCCCACCCGGCTGGTGCCGGGGATCGAGCTGAGCGACGACCCGGTCCTGGCCGCTCGCGGCCCGGCCTACCGGCGCTCGCTTGAGCGCCGGGTGGGGTCGCCGCCGGCCGGAGCGTGAACGTCACCGGACGGGCGCGTCACCGCCGGCCTGTTCGTGCCAGACCGGCATCCCGTCGAGGCCGATGAGGCGGGCGCCGTCACGCTGGCCGAGAAGGATGGCGCCGTCGATGAAGTCGGCGTCGAAGAATGCGTAGCTGAAGGCCTCGCCCCGGCTGGGATCGCCGGCCAGGGCCCGCCCGAGCGCTCGCCGGGCGACCGCGGCGAGCGGGCTGTGCGGCCGGGCCGGGCCCGGGCCCACCCCTTCGAGCACCTCGCAGGCCAGGCGACCGAGCAGGCCGCCGTCGCCGGCCGCGGGCCCTCCGAACGTCCACGGGATGACGTTCCCGTCGACGTCGGGATCATTCCGCCGTGCCAAAGCCCGGAGATCCTCGACCATCCGGTCGTCGAGGATGGCGTAGAGGAGCTCGGCGGCGCCGGCGGCGATGCCCGGCGGCGGCGGCGGGGCACCGGCGGGCGTCGCCATGTCGGGGGCGGCCGGAGAGGTGGCGACGACAAGGACGCGCCGGGCGCCCAGGGCGATGGCCGGCTTGATGGGGGTGTTGAGGCGGACGCCGCCGTCGAAGTACCACCCGGCCGCGACCGCGGGATCCGTGACCTCCACCGCGGGGAACGCGACAGGGATCGCCGACGAGGCCGCGACGTGACGGGGACCGAGCGTGGTCGGGACGTAGGTGATCGCCCGCCTGGCGTCGGGCGGGGGGCAGCCCAGGCCGGGTGCCGTCTCGACGAACACGGTGCTGTCGCGCGTCGAGGACGAGGTGGCCACCACGCCCACCGCGGCGATGCCGCCGGATTCGATGCTGGCGTGGAGGCTCTTCCAGTCCACGATGCGGTCGAGGGTGGCGAGGAGGGGCGATGTGTCGAGCAGGGCGCCGGCGCGTCGTCCCTTGGCGCCCGACCGACCGGCCCGCAGGGGCGCCCGGACCACCGATGCGGCGTGGACCTCCCTCCAGAGGTCGAGCACCGCAGCTGACGACGCCGCGGCGTCCAGATGGCTCAACGCTGCGAAGCCCACCGCGTTGATGGCGCCCGCGCTGGTGCCGACGAACACGTCGGCCTTCATGCCGCCGATTTCCAGGGCAGGCAGGAGCACCGACAGGACGCCGGCCTCGTAGGCGCCCCGTGGCCCTCCTCCCGCCAGCACCACTGCGAACGTCGACGTCATGGGCTCCGCCTTCCCGTCACCCGGCCCGAAGGTCAGCCGGTCTCAGCAGGCCGACGTTCGGCAGGCCGACGTTCGGCAGGCCGACGTTCGGCAGGCCGACGTTCAGCAGGCATAGTTCAGGTCGTAGCCGTTGACCCACTGGGTGAGCACGACCGGGCCTCCGGTGATCGAGTACGACGGGGCGCAATGGGCTCTGGCGTCGGCCAGGTTGGCGGCGCCGGCCACCCAGTTGGGGAGATTGAACGCGGCCCCGCCGGTGATCCTCGACCACCCGTTGCGAAGTGCGTAGATGCCCACCTTGACGCCCGGCTGGCGCTGGAGGAAGTCGATGGTGCCCCGGAGCGACGCCACGTTGGCGGTCAGGTCGGTGCGCGACCAGGAGTTCTCCGTCTCCACGTCGAGCCACCACATGGTGTTGGTCGACCGGCCCGTCTGCGACCGGGCGTAGGCCATGGCGACCGCGGCTGCGCTGTACCCGTAGTTGTAGGCGCAGGCGGCGTCACGGCCCGGGGCGCAGGTGGTGTCGG
>JALYYN010000460.1 GCA_030946525.1 Actinomycetota bacterium
GGCTGCGCCCGAGGTCACCTCGACCTCGCCGCCGACAATGTGACCGAGGTCGTCGGTCTCCATCGGAGTCTCGGCGCGAGGGTTCATAGCGCCTTCGAGCACTGGACGACGATGCTCGACCCAGCCGGCTTCCCCTACTGCGTGACGAGCCGCGATCCGATGACGGGTGCGCTCGGTCCAGGCTGAGTGACGACCCTTGCATGGGACCACGCGCGCCCGAATCGGCGATCGGCGCGCAGCCTTCGCTACCCGACCGTGGGCCCAAACGGGCGTCGACGGCGGCGGTTTCGCGTGCCACGGACCGCCGGCTAAATGGGCCGCTGCTTCTCCAAGAGTGCGGCCGTCTCCCGGTACCGGACGCCGGGGATCAGGTGGACGCCGTCGAAGGCGCCGCTGATCGCGATGCTCCGGGCCAGCTCGCATGCGAGCTCCACCCCCGCATGCCGGTCGGTCTCGACGGCATCGATCCAGCGCTGCGGAACAGTGATCTGCGGAATGTCGGCGACGAGCTTGCGGGCCATGGAGGCGCTCGGGAGGACCATGACGCCGGCGAAGACGTCGCCGTCGAAGGCGACCGTGTCGCGCCAGGCCAGCAACTGCTCCACGTCGAAAGACACCTGGACGAACAGGAAGTCGGCTGCACGTTTCCAGGAGGGAAGGGGCTGCAGGCGGGTCGTCACGCCCGCACGGAACCTGCCAGCATGGCCCTGGTGCTCCTCGCTGAACTCGTGCAAGTACTCGATCATCGAGCGCACGGTCAGTTGGCCGGTACGGGCGCCCGAGACCGGGGCGTCGCCGTAGACGAAGAGGAACTCGTCGACGCCGTATGCCGCCCCCGTCAGCAGATCACGCCGGAACCCGAGGGCGTTGCGATCCCGGGCGTTCAGGCAGGCGATCGATCGCCCGCCCATGCGGTCGACCTCGTGGGCCACTGCGATGCTGGAGACGGTCGCCCGACCGACGTGGTTGTCGGGTATCAGGTACGCCGAGGCAATCTTGCTCAGCACCCCGATCTGATGGCGCACGTGCATCATGTCCGGCTTGGTCGGCGGCTCGATCTCGCAGATCCACTCGAACACCGAATGACTCATTGTCGCAGGCTATCGACCAGCTCCGGCGTGATCGCCCATTCCGGCGCACGTTGGGTACGTCCGGTTGGCACCCGCGCGACGGGGTGTCCCCGAACATCGCCGACCTCATCGCCGCCGGATGCCCCGGAACGCCTGTCCTTTGACAGCTTGCGTCGGTCGGGATCGGTCGCAAGCGCCCTAGCACTACTGCAAGAGCCTCACCACGCAACGAGGCCCTGTGGCTCGCCCGAGTCGACCGTCGCTGGTCAGGAGCTCACAGCCCAGGACCTCAGCGAGGGCGACGTAGGCCGCGTCGTAGGCCTTCACATTGGCGCGCAACTCGTAGCTCCGCCTCATCAACGGCAGCGTCGGGTAGCGCTCCAGCTCGATGGCTTCGAGGTCGTCGATGGCCTCGACGAATCTCCCATCGGAGATGGTGCCGGCGATCCAGCGCTTGCGGAGAACCGCGACCGTCTCGACATCGACCACGTCAGGCGCGGCAAGCTCCCCGACGGTTCGGACCTCGCTCCGGGCTCGCCGACCATCGGCACCGTCGTCGCCAATGACATTGGCCAGGATCGACGCGTCGACCACGATCAACGGCGAGACCGTTCCTCGGCGATGTCGTCAACGGCTTGCGCGAGCCCGACCTCGCCGCCGCGGCGTTGCTCGATGCGGGCCAGAACGTCCTGGAGCGTCGGTTTCTCAGCCAGGCGCTTCAGTTCGGTAGCCAAGTACTGCTGCAGCGATTGGCCTCGCTGCTCAGCCCGTCGCTGAAGTTCGGCATGGACGTCCTCCGGAAGGTCTCGCACCAGGACATTCGGCATGCTTACGGTGTGATAGCAATGCGGTCCACACGCAAGGCGGCCCTGTACGCCGACGCCTGTGCGACGACCGTCGGCTTTCCGTTCTATCCGGGCAGTCTCAACCTCGTTCTCGACGAGCCGTTGCCGCTTCCGCCCCAGAGGATCACCGTGAATGAGGAGGAGGTAGGCCGCGACATCTACCTGGTCCCGTGCTCGCTGGGCGCCCGCCGCTGCTTCATCTTCCGCCGAGACGAGTTCGGCGTTGACGACGGTGACACGATCGAGGTTGTCATCGACGATCCGGTCGGCTGGATGCCGATCCCCGGACCCGCACAAGCGCGATCAGCCACGGCGGTCGGACTCCTCCGCGAGTCTGGCGGTCCCAGAACCGCAACGGACCTCCCGGGAAGCAGGGCGCCCCCACCGCCGGTGCAGGGACTTCAGGTGGGGAGGGAAGCGTGGTCCATCTCTATGCCCACCACCTCGGCGACGCTGTTCATGTCGACGTCGTAGGCGAGAAGGACGGCTTCGGTGCGTCGCGCCACCGAGGCGATCATGCAGTCGATCAGCCCCCGGGGCGTAACGCCCGCCCGCCGGCACCGGCGATAGATGTGTGCCGCCCCATGGAAGTCCGCGGCCACGTCGAAGCGGAGAAGCTCGAAGCGCAGCAGGAGCCGACGGAGGTCCACCTCTCGTTGATCGGTCCGAGCCCCGGCCAACATCTCCATCACCACCGGGTCGGTGACGGCGAGGGGACCATTCTCGGCGATCAGGTTGGAGAGTCGGATGTCGACCGGGCTGCCGGTCGCCCGGTCGTACTCGACCCACGCCGAGGTGTCGGCGAGGATCATCAGCTCCCCGTGGACGTGGTGTCCTCAGGAATCTCCACGATGGCATGGGCGCCCCGCATGGCCAACGCCTCGTCACGGCTCATGGGCTGTCCGGCCAGATGTCGCAGGGCGAGGTCGACCGCCTCAGTCTTGGTGTGGACGCCATAGCGGTCCATGACCGCCCTGAGGTAGTCGTCCTCGATCTCGATGTTCGTCCGGACTCGGGCCATACACCTATCCTACACGCTCGGTGCCAAAAAGGTGTATCTGGCCTGCCGGGACTGTGCCAGAGTCCCGAGGCCGCCTCTGGCGGGCTGGCGACCCTTACCGCCGGGACCGGGAGTATCGAGAGAGCCCACCCTCGACCGAGACACACCCGTCATTGACGACCACCACTGGCCGACGGGTCGTGATGGACGTGGGCGCGTTGGCCGTCCCGGTCGAAGATCATGATGAGCTCTGCGGGACCGCCGCTGGCGGAAAAGGAATGCGGGGTCATGGTCGCGAACTCGGCGGCCTCGCCGGTCTCGACGGTGAGCTCGCGTTCGCCCAACAACAACCGCACCCGCCCGTCGAGGACGAAGAACCAGTCGTAGCCGGGATGCACCCGCTGATCCGGCGTCCGGTCGGTCGGCTCGAGTCGGATCTTGATGGCGATCGTGTTGCCGGTCGGTTGGCTCAGCATCCAGGTCGTGCGCTCGCCCGAGCTGCTCGGCACGGGGCGGATGACCACATCGTCGTCACTGCGAACGTTGAGGAGTGCGTCGATGCCGACCTGCAGCGCACGTGCGAGCGGAAGCAGGACGTCGAGACTGATCGTCCGCTTGCCGGTCTCGATCCGGCTGATCGTGGATGGACTGAGGTTGGCGCGGGCCGCAAGCTCGTCGAGCGACAGGCCGAGGGTGTTCCGCAGGCTGCGCAGCCGCGTGCGCACCACCCGTTCGATCTCGTTCGGCTCGGCCATCGTCGGGCGCCGTCCCGTCCTTTCTTGCATATATCGCAAGATACCTTGCGCTAGCGGTCTCCGAGCGTAGTGTCGCATCCATGAACGAACACGCAGACCGCATCGTCGAGCGCCACTGCGACGTCGCCGTCATCGGCGGATCGGCCGCCGGGCTCGCCGCCGCGCTCCAGCTCGGGCGGCAGCGCCGCTCGGTGATCGTCATCGACGCCGGTGAGCCGCGCAACGCTCCCGCCGCCCACGTGCACAGCTACCTCGGTCACGAGGGGATCCCGCCGTTGGATCTGACCTCGATCGGGCGCGAGGAGGTCCGCAGCTACGGCGGCGAGGTGATCGCCGGCCGCGCCGTGGACGTGACCCGCGCCGACGACGACCGCTTCCGCGTCGAGCTCGTCGGCGGCCACACGGTGGTTGCCCGCCGGGTACTCGCGGCGACGGGTCTGGTCGACGACCTTCCTGACATCGACGGACTCGCCGCGCACTGGGGAGGCGACGTCATCCACTGTCCGTTCTGCCACGGTTTCGAGGTCCGTGACCGGCGCATCGTCCAGATCGTCACCCACCCGATGGGTCTGCATCCCGCCGCCTTGTTCCGTCAACTGAGTGACCGGTTCACCCTCGTGCTCGACGGCGGCGTCGATACCGACCACCCCGAGGTCGTGAGCCTGCGGGCCGCCGGGGTGAGCGTCGTCGACGGGCGCGTCCGGCGCGTCGTGACCGGCGATGACGGGCACATCGCCGCGGTCGAGTTGACCGACGGCGACCGCATCGATGCCGACGCGGTCGTGATCGGCACCCGGTTCAGGGCGCGCGCCGAACCGTTCGCGTCGCTCGGTCTCAAGCCCGGGGAGCACCCCACCGGGCTCGGGACCTTCGTCGAGACGGACCGGGCCGGAGAGACGTCGGTGCCGGGCCTCTACGCCGCCGGCAATGTGACCGATCCGAGCCAGCAGGTGCTGCAGGCCGCAGCCGACGGCAGCCGGGTAGGAGGCATGCTCAGCTTCAGCCTCGCCCACGACGACATCCAGGCCGCAGCCCGGCCAGCGGCGAACCAGGCCGACTGGGACCACCGCTACGGGGGCGACCAGATGTGGAGTGGCAACCCGAACGGCACACTCGTGAACGAGATCGACGGCCTGGCTGCGGGCCGCGCCCTCGACGTCGGCGCCGGCGAAGGCGGTGACGCGATCTGGTTGGCGGAGAAGGGCTGGATGGTGACCGCGAGTGACATCTCGCCGCGAGCACTCGAGCGCGTCGCCGTGGAGGCCGGACGTCGCGGTCTACGGGTCGAGTGCCATCACGCCGACGCCAACGCCCTCGACGCGTTCGAAACCGGAGCGTTCGACCTCGTGTCCGCGCAGTACGCGGCGATACCGCGGACGCCCGACCGGCGCGGCGTCCACAATCTGCTCGCCGCAGTTGCTCCCGGGGGAACGCTCCTGGTGGTGGGCCACGACCTCGAGCCGATGCGTGCGCCGCTCGACACCCACGAGCACAGCCGACCGTTCGACCCTGACGCCTACCTACGGCTCGACGATTTCACAGCTGCGCTCGCCGGGTCATCGGAATGGGTGATCGAGGTTCACGAGAAGCGCCCCCGTCCGGCCGGGGCGGTGTCCGCCTCTCACCACGTGGACGACGTCGTGCTGCGCGTCCGACGCACCGTCGGCTGACCCGATCCCGCGTGCGCGCCTCGACCTGCCTCCGGAGCGCCGCTCCTGGTTCGTCGGCTCGGCACCACACAGCCGGCGAGCTCACGGATGCAGAGGAGGCGGGCGTCCTCCGCCGGCGTCGGGCGAGCCCTGCCGCCGACCGGGATTCAGAGCTTGCGCATGACGGTGACGACCCTGCCGTAGATGTGGACGTCGGCAGCATCGAACTCCATCGGCAGCAGGCGGGCGTTGGCCGGTTCCAGGATGACCTTCGTGCCCTTTCGGTTGAAGGTCTTCACCGTGCCCTCCTCGCCCGGGATGCCGGCCACCACCACGTCGCCCTTCTTGGCCTCGTTCTGCTGGTGGACCACGACGTAGTCACCGTCGAGGATGCCGGCGTCGATCATGGAATCGCCCCGCACCCGGACCATGAACACGGGGCCGTCGCCTGTGAAGTCGGCCGGGAGGGGAAGCAGCTCCTCCACGTTCTCCTGGGCCAGCACGTCGGTGCCGGCAGCCACGTCGCCCACCAGCGGGACATGCCGGGCCGGCCGCCGCTCCCCGGAGGCGCCCGAACCAGGGTCGTAGCGCACCTCGATGGCCCGGGGCTTGGTGGGATCGCGCCGGAGGTATCCCAGCCGCTGGAGGCTGGCCAGGTGGGCGTGGACGGTGGACGTGGAGGTGAGCCCCACCGCCTCGCCGATCTCGCGGACGGACGGCGGATACCCGCGCTGCGTGGTCTCCGCCTCGATGAAGTCGAGGATTCCGCGCTGGCGATCGGTCAGGTTGGAGGTCACGTGCAACACCATATGACCGAAGTGCGCAGAATGCAAACATACGTTCGTATTTCTTCTTGACGACGAACAGGCGTTCGTGGTTCACTCCTCCGGTACCGAACGCTCGTTCCCCCCGGAGGGGCGTGAAGCGCTTCAGGAACGTCGCCGATGACCCGAGGAGGGCCGATGACCGAGGAGGGTCACTGAT
>JALYYN010000490.1 GCA_030946525.1 Actinomycetota bacterium
GGGTCGGGCCCGGGTGGCATAGAACTCCTCGACATCGGCGGCGGCGCGGGCGGCGAGGACCTCGACCTGGCGTTTGGCCACATGCTGGCCGGTGGCACGTTCGACGGCATCGCTCGCCTCCTCGAACGATCCTCGTGAGGCCTCGACAGCCGCCAGGCGGCGGAGCCCGTGGCTGTGGCGCTCGGCGGGAAGGTTGAGCACCGCGTCAGCGGGATAGAGGTTCGGGTGGCCACGGTGGCGGTAGGCGAGACGTTCCACGTTGACCTCGCCGAAGATGGTCGCCAACGGCCGCCGATGGCCTGCCTCGACGGCGCTGTGGGTGAGCGCGTCGGCGTCGCGCACCGGGTCGAGACGGCTCTCGGTCGCGGCGCGAGAGCTGAGGTGGTCCTGGCACATCCGCCGCAGCAGCTCGCGGCCACGACGGTCGAGCTGATCTTCCAGGTCGGCGTGGGTGAGACCCGAAGCGTGGGACCCGCCGAGCCATCCCAGCGCTTCTTCAAAGCACGCCCGCGACGCATCGAAGGCGCCAACGCACTCCTCCGGCTGGCTCATCGACGCGCACTCTTGCTGGTTCTCGCTGCCCGGCGGGCCCGCAAGGCGGCGACACCGGCGTGCGCTGCGGCCTCGAGCTCGGCTCGCGCCGCCTCATAGCGGGCCACGGCGGCCGACACCTCGGCCAGCTCTGCGTCTCTCAGCGTCAGGGTCTTGGTCCGGAGAAATAGTCAAGAGTTGTGGATGAGTCTTTGGGGGCGGCGTCCTTCCGGACATCAGGATTGGTTGATCACCTCCTTCCGGACGGGGATGAAGTGGACTGGATGAACTGGCCAGGGGCGAGCAGGTCCGTGACGGAAACAGGCTCATCGCAGTTTGGGCAGCACCCTCCCGGGCCGACGCGCCGGCACCAGGTGTTGCAGTCGTCGCATCTCTGCTCGCCGAGGTAGCGGGCGTCGCAGCTCGGGCACTCGTACACGGTGTCGGACCGGGTGACCATCGGCTCCACCGGTACGTGGCGCTGGCGGCGCCAGGCTGTCTGGCGGCACTCGGTGGAGCAGAACCGCTGGCGGCCTGCCCGCTCGAAGGTCGAAGCGCACACCGGACAGACGACCGTTGCGGTGGCACCGGCCATCGTCGCGGTGTCGTCGCGCACGGTGGTCACGCCGCGGCCTCGCCGGCGTCGCTGCGCTCGACGAGCACACCGTTGCGGAACGTGGCGCCGGCCCGGACCAAGGCGACGAGGTAGGCACCGTTGACCGCCCGCCAGCGGGCCTGGGCCGACTCGATCAACTTGAAGGCCATGGCCAGGCCGGCGGCTCTCGACCCCGGGCCCTTGGTCACCTTGGTCCGCAAGCGGACGGTGGCGAAGGTGGACTCGATCGGGTTGGTCGTCTTCAGGTGCTTCCAGTGCTCGACCGGGAAGTCGAAGAAGCACAGCATGGCGTCGGGCTTGTCGGTGATCTTGGCCACCGCCTTGGGCCACTTGACCTCGAACGCCTCCGCGAACGCCTTGATCGCCGACTCGGCGTGCGCCCGGTCCTCAGCGTCTCGGATCTCCGCCAGCGCCCGGCGGGCCGCCGGCTGGGCCGACTTCGGCAGAGCGTTGAGGACATTGGCTGCGGCGTGCACCCAGCAGCGCTGCTCACGGGTCTCCGGGAACACGTCACGCAGCGCCGACCACATGCCCAGCGCCCCGTCGCCGACCATCACCACTGGGGCCCGCATCCCCCGGCGTTTGGCGTCGCGCAGCAGGTCGGCCCAGGACTCCGTCGACTCCCGGTAGCCGTCGGCAATGGCCACGAGCTCTTTGGTCCCGTCGGCGCGGACGCCGACGATGACCAGGCAGCACAGCCGGTCCTCCTCCAGCCGCACGTTGAAGTGCACCCCGTCGGCCCAGCAGTAGACGTAGTCGACGTCGGCCAGCGACCGACGGGCGAAGCGGCGGCAGTCTTGCTGCCAGGCCGTCGTCAGCCGGGTGATGACCGACGGCGACAGGCCGGCGTCGGAGCCGAAGAACTCCCCCAGGGCCGGGGCGAAGTCACCCGAGCTCATCCCGTGCAGGTACATCAGCGGCAGCACCTCGGAGACCTTCGGGCTCTTGCGGCACCACGGGGCGAGGATCTGGCTGCGGAACCGGCACCGCTCGCCGGTCAGCTCGTCCACTCGGCGGTCGTTCACCCTCGGGGCCTCGACCTCAATGGGGCCGGCACCGGTGACGATCACCCGTGGGCGGGCGTGGCCGTTGC
>JALYYN010000547.1 GCA_030946525.1 Actinomycetota bacterium
ACCCAGCCCCCGGCCCGGTACACCGAAGCCTCGCTGGTGAAGGCGCTCGAGGAGATGGGCGTCGGCCGTCCCTCCACCTATGCCTCCATCATCGCCACCATCCAGGACCGTGGCTACGTGTGGAAGAAGGGCACGGCACTGGTGCCGACGTGGACGGCGTTCGCCGTTGTCAAGTTGCTCGAGCACCACTTCACCGACCTGGTCGACTACGCGTTCACCGCCCGCATGGAGGATGACCTCGACGGCATCGCCGGCGGCACCCAGGAAGCGCAACCCTGGCTGTCGAAGTTCTACTTCGGCAGTGTTGGCTCGTCGGCCGCAGCGGCCGACAATGGTGATTTGTCGGCCGCAGCGGCCGACCACGGAACCCCGGGTCTCAGGGACATGGTGAAGGACCGGCTGGAGGCCATCGACCCCCGGGCCATCAACTCCATTCCCATCGGCGCCGACGCCGATGGCAAGGAGATCGTCGTCCGGGTCGGCCGGTACGGGCCCTACCTGTCGCGCGACGGGGAGACCGCCGCCGTCCCCGAGGGCATCGCCCCCGACGAGCTGACCGTGGAGAAGGCGGCCGAGCTGCTGGCCACCCCGAGCGGCGACCGGGTGCTGGGCGACGACCCGGCCACCGGCCTGGCGGTGATCGCCCGCGCCGGGCGGTTCGGGCCCTACGTGCAGCTCGGCGAGGTCGAGGCGTCGTCGAAGAAGAAGCCCCACACCGCCTCACTGCTCAAGAACATGAACCTGGAGGCGGTCACCCTCGACGACGCCCTCCGGCTGCTGACCCTCCCCCGTACCCTCGGCAAGGACCCGGCCGACGGGGCCGAGATCACCGTGCAGAACGGCCGGTACGGGCCGTATGTGAAGAAGGGCACCGACAGCCGCAGCCTGGAGGACGAGGACCAGATGTTCACCCTCACCCTCGACGATGCCCTGGCCAAGCTGGCCGAGCCCAAGGCCCGGGGGCGACGGGGAGTGGCCGCGCCGCCGCTCAAGGAGATGGGTGACGACCCTGTCAGCAAGAAGCCGATCGTCGTCAAGGAAGGCCGGTTCGGGCCCTACGTGACCGACGGCGACGTGAACGCTTCACTACGAAGCGGGGACGACGTCGAGTCGCTCACGCCCGAGCGGGCGGCCCAGCTGTTGCAGGACAAGCGGGACAAGGGCCCCACCCCACCCAAGCGGAAGAGCCCGGCGAAGCGCAAGAAATAGCCGGCCCTCCCGTACGCTGACGCGGTGGCCGAGCCCATCTCCGAGTCGCCCGAGGGCGAGACCACCGAACCGCTGCCCGAGGTCGCCGTGAAGACCGACGAGCTCGGTGGGCCGAAGCTCCTGGGGACGGCGTCGTTCTTCCGGCTGTGGCTGGCCCAGGTGGTGTCGTCCCTCGGCGACTGGATCGGCCTGTTCGCCATCCTCACCCTCACGGCCCGCATCGGGAAGGGCTCGCCCGAGGCCGCCATCGCCCTGGTCATGAGCGCACGCATGATCCCCGGGTTCTTCCTGGCGTCCGTCGGCGGGGTCCTGGTGGACCGGTGGGACCGCCGCCGGGTCATGGTGACCTGCGACGTTGGCCGGGGCATGGTCCTCGCCACCCTTCCCTTCGTGACCTCGGTCTGGGGGCTGTTCCTCGCCTCGCTGGTCCTCGAGGTGCTGACCCTGCTGTGGTCACCGGCCAAGGAGGCGTCGGTCCCGAACCTGGTGGCGGCGGACAAGCTGGCGTCGGCCAACTCCTTCTCCCTGGCCGCCGCCTACGGCACCTTTCCCATCGCGTCGGCGCTGTTCGCCTCGCTGACCAAGGTGGCGGAGATCCTGGGCCGCCACGCCGACGCCCTTCATTTCCTGCGGCTGAACCAGGAGTCGCTGGCCATCTATTTCGACGTCTTGACCTTCTTCCTCTCCGCCACCCTCATCTGGTCGCTCCACCTGCAGCGGGCCCGCCAGACCGAGCGAGCGCCCATGGACCTGACCCGTACCTTCGGCGAGATCAAGGAGGGATGGAGGTTCATCGGCACCAATCCCACCGTGCGGTCGGTCATGGTGGGACTCGGCACCGGCCTCGTCGGCGGGGCGATGATCGCCCCCCTGGGCCCGATCTACGCCAACGAGGTGCTCCAGGCGGGGGCGGCCGGCTTCGGCCTCCTGCTCACCGCCCTGGGCATGGGGGTCGCGGTGGGCGTGCTGGCGCTGTCGGCGTTCCAGAAGCGCCTGTCCCACAGCCTCATCTTTCCCTGGGCCGTGGTGGGGGCGGGGGCATCCATGCTGGTGGCGGTGACCATGTCGAGCCTGGCCCTGACCATGCTGTTCATCGGGCTCATGGGCATCTGCGCGGGGGCGGTGTACGTGCTCGGGTTCACCATCCTCCAGGAGACCGTCGAGGACGAAATTCGGGGCCGGACGTTCGCCACCCTCTACACCCTCTCCCGCCTGTGCATGCTGATCTCCCTGTCGCTCGCTCCGCTTGGCTCGAGGCTCCTGGACGACGTCTCCAACGCCCTGGTCCATGGGCACCTCGACCTGGCCGGCGCCACGCTGAGCGTGCCGGGGGTGCGCCTGACCCTGTGGTTGGGCGCGGTCATCATCCTGGCCGCCGGTGGCCTGGCCCTCCGGGCCTACAGGGACGCCCCCCGGGCGCCCGCCCGATGACCGGCCGGTTCATCGCCTTCGAGGGCGGGGAGGCGAGCGGCAAGTCGACGCAGGCCGCCCGGCTGGCCGAGCGGCTCGGAGCGGTGATGACGCGGGAGCCGGGCGGGACCGATGTCGGCCGGGCGCTGCGGGCCCTCGTGCTCGATCCCGCCGCCGGGACCCTCGACCCCCGGGCGGAGGCCCTGCTCATGCTGGCCGACCGCGCCCAGCACGTGGCCGAGGTGGTCGGACCGGCCCTCGCCCGTGGCGTCGACGTGGTCAGCGACCGTTTCTCCGGCTCCACCCTGGCCTACCAGGGTTACGCCCGGGGTCTCGACGTGGGCGAGCTGAGCCGGCTGTCGGCGTGGGCCAGCGGGGGCCTGGAACCGGATCTGGTCATCCTCCTCGACGTGGCCGCCGACGTGGCCGTCGCCCGGCTGCGCCGCGACCTCGACCGGATGGAGCAGGCCGGCGACGCGTTCCACCGGCGGGTGGTCGAGGGCTACCACGCCCTGGCCGCCGGTGACCCGGCCCGATGGTGCGTCGTGGACGGATCGGGCACCCCGGATCAGGTGTCGGCCCGGGTGATCGCTGCGTTCGAGGGCTGGTCGGCGGTGGCGGGGTGACCAGCGTCTTCGACGACGTCGTCGGCCAGGAGCGCGCCATCGCCCACCTGCGGGCCGCGGTCGCCGCGCCGGTGCACGCCTACCTGCTCGTCGGGCCGCCGGGGTCGGGCAAGCGCACGGCCGCCATCGCCTTCGCCGCTGCGCTGCTGTGCCCCCAGGGCGGATGCGGGGTCTGCTCGGTGTGCCGGCGGGCGCGGGCCGAGGTCCACCCCGACCTGATCGTCGTGGAGCGCTCGGGGGCGTTCATCAGCATCGACCAGGCCCGGGAGGTCCGCCGGCTGGCCATGCGGTCGCCCAACGAGGGGGCGCGCAAGGTCCTGGTCCTCACCGACTTCCACCTGGTTCGAGATGCCGCGTCGGTCCTGCTGAAGGTGCTCGAGGAGCCGCCGCCCAGCACCGTGTTCGTCATCCTGGCCGAGCAGTTGCCCCCGGAGCTCGTCACCATCGCGTCCCGCTGCGTGCAGGTGGACTTCGGTCCGCTGAGCGACGGTCAGGTGGCCGAGGCGCTGGTGGCCGAGGGCGTGGAGCCGGTCGTGGCCGAGGAAGTCGCGGGGGTGGCCGGCGGCCGGCTGGATCGGGCCCGGCTTCTGGCCCATGACCCGGGATTTGGGGCCCGTCGCGAGATGTGGCGGTCGGTACCCGGCCGCGTCGACGGCACCGGGGCGACCGTCGCCATGGTCGCCGCCGACCTAGCTGACCTGCTGGGTGCGGCTGGTGTGGCGACGCTCGAGGCCAGGCAGGCCTCCGAGATCGCCGAACTCGAGGAGCGGGTGGAGCGAACGGGTGAGCGGGGTGCCGGGCGCAAGGTGCTGGCTGAGCGGCACAAACGGGAGCTGCGCCGCCTCCGCCATGACGAGCTCCGCTTCGGCCTGGCCACCCTGGCCGGCATCTACCGCGATGCGCTCCATCAAGGCACCGCCGACGCCCGCGCCTGCATCGCAGCCGTCGCCGCTCTACAGGCGGCGGCCGAGGCCATGGTCCGGAACCCGACCGAGGCCCTGCTGCTGCAGGACCTGCTCCTCCGACTGCCCCCGGTCCGCCTGTCGGTGCACGGCGACCCGCGTGCGATACTCGATCCCTCCACGCCCGGGTAGCTCAGTCTGGCAGAGCAGCTCACTCGTAATGAGCAGGTCGTCGGTTCGAATCCGACCTCGGGCTCAAAGGTGCTCTGACCACCACCTTTATAATCGCAAGTCCCCAATTCGCGGCGACGACGGGGCCCGGTCAGTGGGGGTCACGCCGCCCGCCACGCGGTCGACGAAAGGGACGGCGGTCGGCTCGCGCCGCGGCTGCAGCCGTCTCC
>JALYYN010000558.1 GCA_030946525.1 Actinomycetota bacterium
GCCCGTGGCCGCGCAGGGTGGCCTCGCACACCTCCTTGGCCGAGATGCGGGGATTGCGCTCCTCGAAAAAGTGGACCTCGGCGTGCTCCCAGCCCTCGTGGTGACGGCCCAGCCGGTTCACCTTCTCCTCGGCCGCGGTCCGCAGCCGCTCGGTGACGTCGACGTTCCGACCCCTCACGGTCACTTCCACGACTGGCTCCTCTGCTCGGCCATGGCCGAGTGTACGTGGCGCCGGGAGGGGGACGTCCTGGCCGCGGCGACCACGTCGACCCCACCGGCGCCGGCCTCCAGAAGGGCTCGGGCCGCAGCCGCCACCGTCGCCCCGGTGGTCACGACGTCGTCGACCAGCAGAATCCGCCGGCTGTCCACCCGGGAGCGGGAGACGAACAGGGGCGCGGTGTGGGGTTTTTTTTCTTAACGACCGGTCTGGGCGGGTCCTGCCTCTCGGCGCAGCAGCCGCCGGGAGGGCAGGCCTAGATGCCGGGCGACCCTCTTGGCCAGCAACTCGGCCTGATCGAACCCGCGGGCCCGCAGCCGGGTGGGCGTGGTCGGCGCCCAGGTGACCACGTCGGTCGGGCCGGCTGTCACCAGTGCAGCCATGCCCCGGGCCAGGAAGGGCAGCGAGGATCGGGCGTTGCGGTACTTCAGCCGGGCGACGAGCTCCCGCCCCGCCCCGTCGTAGTCGAGCAGGGCGCAGCACTCACCCACGCCCGGAGGTGCGGGCAATGCCGGAGCGGCCCGCAGGTCGCCGGTGCAGCGCGCGCACGGCGCCGAGCCCGGTTCGCCGCACACCGGGCACGTCGTGGGAATGAACATCCCACGAAACGTACCGAGGGGGTACGACAGACCCGAACTGGGGTCGCTCAGCGTCATATTCCGGTCTGGGCGACCCCGGTCCGGCTGACTGGACTAGGTGCCGACCGTCCAGCTGCTCAGGTACTCGACCTGCTCGGGAGTGAGGACGTCGATCTCCACGCCCATGGTGTCCAGCTTCAGGCGGGCGATCTCCTTGTCGATCTCCGTGGGGACGTCGTAGACCTTGGCCTCCAGGTTGCCCTTCTGGGCCAGGACCCACTCGGCGGCCAGGGCCTGGTTGGCGAAGCTCATGTCCATGACCGCGGCGGGGTGGCCCTCGGCCGCGCCCAGGTTGACCAGGCGGCCCTCGGCGATCACGAGGATGCGGCGGTCGTCGACCTGGAACTCCTCGGCCTGGGCCCGGGCCATGCGGCGCCCACCCCGGTCGGCGGCCATCTTGGCCAGGGCCTCGAGGTCGATCTCGATGTCGAAGTGGCCGGAGTTGGCCAGGATGGCGCCGTCCTTCATGACCTCGAAGTGCTCGGCCCGCAGCACGTCACGGTCGCCGGTGACGGTGACGAAGATGTCGCCGATGCGGGCCGCCTCGCTCATGGGCATGACGCGGAAGCCGTCCATGACCGCCTCGAGGGCCCGCAGGGGGTCGACCTCGCAGATGACGACGTTGGCGCCCATGCCCCGGCTGCGCTCGGACAGGCCCTTGCCGCAGTAGCCGTAGCCGGCGACGACCATGACCTTGCCGGCCAGCAGGACGTTGGTGGCCCGGATGATCCCGTCGAGGGTCGACTGGCCGGTGCCGTAGCGGTTGTCGAACATGTGCTTGGTGTCGGCGTCGTTGACGGCGACGATCGGGAACTTGAGGGCCGAGTCGGCCTCCATGGCCCGCAGGCGGATGACGCCCGTGGTGGTCTCCTCGGTGCCGGCCAGGACGTCGGCGACCTGCTCCGGGCGCTCCCGGTGCAGACGCGAGACCAGGTCGCAGCCGTCGTCCATGGTCATCTGGGGTCGGGCGTCGAGCACGGCGTCGATGTGGCGGAAGTACGTCTCGGTGTCCTCGCCCTTGATGGCGTAGGTGGCGATCCCCTCGTCGAGGGCCAGGGAGGCGGCGACGTCGTCCTGGGTGGACAGCGGGTTGGAGGCGCAGGCCACGACGGTGGCGCCACCGGCCTTGAGCGTGCGCAGCAGGTTGGCCGTCTCGGTGGTGATGTGGAGGCAGGCTCCGATGGTGACGCCCTCCAGCGGCCGCTCCTTGGCGAAGCGCTCCCGGATGCTGGTCAGCACGGGCATGTGGCTGTCGGCCCAGGCGATGCGCTGGCGGCCCAACTCGGCCAGGCCGGCATCGGCTATGTCGTAGGAAATTCGGTCGTACTTCACGTCTTCGGTCATTCGGAAACTCCTTGGTCTTCGCCCGAGGCGGTGGCCAGGGCGTCCTTGATCTGTTCCTGCGCGGGGATGGGGCCGGGGTCGACGCCCTCTTGGAGGGCCATGTGCACGGAGGTCGCCCCACCGACCAGGATGAGGTCGAGCAGTTGGGCGAGCTCCCCCTCGCCTTCGGCCTGCACCGATTCGACGGACGACACCACCTCGTCGAGGAGGTCAGCCGTGATGTTGAACCGGTGCATCACCTGCGGGTGCTCGAAATCATGCCGCAGATTGACGAGCGTGAACATCTGGCGGGTGAGGTCGCCGTGCTGGCCCCAGCCCGACACCTCGTTGTGGCACAGCTCCGACTGGGTGTTCCAGAAGGCAGGGCACTTGGCGTTCTCGTTGACGTCGGTCTTCCAGCGCTGGGCGGCGACGGCGCCGAGGCCTCCACCGCCGTGGATCAGCGGCACCGTCCGGCCGATGCGCCGGGCCAGGAGCTGGGCGATGTTGTCCGGCTTGGTCAGCTCGTCGCGGCGGGCCCGGAGCTGCTCGAAGGCGGCGTCGATCCAGTAGCTGGCCCCGGGGAAGAGGCCGATGTCCTCCAGCACGACCAGGGGCGGGATGGCCAGGGCGCCCAGTCCGGTCCGCGGCTGGGGGATCCCGTCGGCCACCTTCACGATCGGCACGCCCCAGGACTCCGCCAGGTGGCCCAGCTCGCCGCCCCGGGTGACGGCGACCACCCTCCCCCCCTGCAGGGCGGCGGCGGTCACGGCCTCGACCGTCTCCTCGGTGTCGCCGGAGAAGGAGATGGCGAAGACCAGCGTGCTCTCGTCCACGAAGGCGGGGACGTGGTAGCTGCGGAAGACCAGCACGGGGACCGGCATGTAGGGCCCGGCGGCGGCCATGAGCACGTCGCCGGCGATGGCGCTGCCGCCCATGCCCAACACGACGACCTGCGCGATGTCCTCCCGGTCCGGCAGCCCGTCGAGGCCTCGCGCGCCGGCGGCGGCGGCCGCGGCCTGCTCCGGCAGGGCCAGGACGGCGTCGAGGATTCCCTCGCTGTCCAGCACCGCGGCGTCGATGGTCTCTGAACCTCGGATGCTCGCTGAACCTCGGATGCTCACTGCACCTCGAAGGAGGGACGCACCCCGTCGGCCTCGGCCTTGGCCGTCAGCCGCCCGTGCTCCTCGTCGGACACGGCCTGCGCCTCCTCGATCAGCATGACCGGGATCCCGTCGCGGACGAGGTAGCGGCGACGGAGCCGGGGGTTGTACAGCGACTCCTCGTCGGCGAAGTACAGCAGCGGGCCCTTGTCCTCGGGGCACGCCAGGATCTCCACCAGCATGGGGTCGAGGGCCATCAGGCCTCCTCTTTCATGATCGCCTGCACCTCGGAGGTGTGCCGGCGACAGGCGTCAGGGTCGGGCGCTTCCAGGTTGAGCCGCAGCACGGGCTCGGTGTTCGAGGGACGGAGGTTGAACCACCACTCCCCCAGGTCGACGGTGAGCCCGTCGACCCGCTCCTGCTCGGCCTCCGCGAACGCCGCCGACACCCGCTCCATCGTCGCCTCCTGGTCGCTCACCTCCACGTTGATCTCGCCGGAGTCGGCGTAGCGCTCGAGGGGCTTGCGCAGCTCGGAAAGAGGCTCGGAAACCCGGGACAGCTCCTCCAGCACCACCATGGCGGCGATCAGGCCCGAGTCGGCGCGGTAGTTGTCACGGAAGTAGTAGTGACCGGAGTGCTCGCCGCCGAAGACCGCGCCGGTGTCGGCCATGACCGACTTGATGAACGAGTGTCCCACCCGGGTCCGCACCGGCTTTCCGCCGTTCTCCAGGATGATCTCCGGCACCGACTTGGAGCAGATCAGATTGTAGATGACCGTGGCGCCGGGGTTCTTGGCCAGGATGGCCTTGGCCACCAGCGCGGTGGTCGTGGATCCCGAGATCGGCTCGGCCTTCTCGTCGACGAGGAACACCCGGTCGGCGTCGCCGTCGAAGGCCAGGCCCACGTCGGCCCCCACCTCCAGGACCCGGGCCTGGAGGGACTTGAGGTTCTCGGGGTTGATGGGGTCGGGCGGGTGGTTCGGGAACGTCCCGTCGAGCTCGCCGAAGAGGACTTCCAGGTCGAACGGAAGGGTCTTGAACACCGCGGGGGCGACGAGGCCACCCATCCCGTTGGCGGTGTCGGCGACCACCTTGAGCGGCCGCAGCGAGGAGACGTCGACGAAGGACCGGACGTGGTCGGCGTACTCGTCGAGCAGGTCGAGCCCGCTGACCGTGCCCTTTCGACCGGGTCCCGGTTCGGGGGCGCCGTCCTCCAGGTAGCGGCGGGCCGCCTCCTTGATGTCGGCCAGGCCGGTGTCCTGGCCCACCGGGCGGGCCCCGGCCAGGCACAGCTTGATCCCGTTGTAGGTCGCCGGGTTGTGGGAGGCGGTGAACATGGCGGCGGGGGCGTCGAGCGAGCCGGCGGCGTAATAGGCCAGGTCGGTGGAGATGAGGCCGAGGTCGACGATGTCGGCCCCCGCGGCGGTGGCGCCTTCGGCGAACGCAGCGGTCAGCTCGACGCCGGAGGGCCGCATGTCACGGCCCATGAGGATCCTCGGGGCGCCGGTGAAGGTGGCGAAGGCGGCCCCCACGGCCCGGGCGATCGACGCGTCGAGCTGGGCCGGAACCAGCCCGCGGATGTCGTACGCCTTGAAGATCGAATCCAGCATGAGCACCCCTGAGACCCTAGTGGGGCAGGATGTCAGCCGTGTTCCCAGCATCTTTCGGCGTACCGGCCCCCGGAGTCATCGGCGGCCGTCGGTGATCTCCGTCGTGATGCCGGCGCATGACGAGGAGGGCTTCATCGTCGAGGCCGTCCGTGAGGTGGCGGAGGGCATGCGTTCCCGCGGCCCGTTCGAGATCATCGTGGTCGAGAACGGCTCGACCGACGCCACCGCCGAGGTGGCCAAGGCCCAGGTCGAGGAGATACCCGAGCTCCGGGTCCTGTCGCTGGGCGTCCCGGACTACGGCAAGGCCCTGCGCATGGGCTTCCTCTCCGCCCGGGGCGACATCGCCGCCTTCTTTGACGTCGACTACTACGACCTGGGCTTCCTCGACCGGGCCGTGGCCCTGATGGACCGCCCCGACGGCCCCGCGGTCGTCGTCGGGTCCAAGCGGGGCCCGGGCGCGGTCGACACCCGGCCATGGCTGCGCCGCATGGTCACTCTCGTCTTCTCGAGCATCCTGCGCTACGGGTTCGGGCTCGGCGTCTCGGACACCCACGGCATGAAGGTGCTGCGGCGGGACCCGCTGGTGCCCCTCGCCGAGGCGTGCCGCTTCGGCACCGACCTCTTCGACACCGAGCTCATCCTCCGGGCCGAACGGGCCGGTCTCAGGTCCGGCGAGGTGCCGGTCGTCGTGCAGGAGAAACGGCCCTCGCGCAGCTCGATCGCCCGGCGCATCCCCCGGACGATGAAGAACCTGGTCCGCCTCCGCCTGGCCCTCTGGCAGGAGCGGTCCTAGCGCCCCAATCAGGTGATCAGCCCGGTCGATTACGCTGGGACGGCCCGGTCGAGGCGGCCCTCCAGCGCCGCCCGCGAGCAGAAAGCACCCATGACGGAAACCCCTGACCCGTCCGCGAGCACTCCGCCCCCGCCCCCGCCCCAGCCCCTGCCCCAGGTCGTCATCATCGGCGCCGGGCCGGCCGGGCTCACCGCGGCGTACGAGCTGGTCACCCGCCACGGCATCACCTCGACCATCCTGGAGTCCGACTCGGTGGTCGGTGGCATCAGCCGGACGGTCGAGCGCGACGGCTGGCGCTTCGACATCGGCGGGCACCGCTTCTTCACCAAGGTGAAGGAGGTCGAGGCGTTCTGGCACGAGATCCTCGACGACGACGACTTCATGCTGCGGCCCCGCATGAGCCGCATCTACTACGAGGGCAAGTACTACGACTACCCCCTCAAGGCCTCCAACGCGCTGAAGAACCTGGGCATCTGGGAAGCCCTCCTCTGCGTGATGTCCTACGTGTGGGCCCGGGTCCGCCCGCCGAAGGACCAGTCGACGCTCGAGGGCTGGATCGTGGCCCGGTTCGGCTGGCGCCTCTACAAGCACTTCTTCAAGACCTACAACGAGAAGCTCTGGGGCGTCCCGGTCAACAAGCTGCCGGCCGACTTCGCCGCCCAGCGCATCAAGAACCTCTCCCTGTGGAGCGCGGTGGTCAACGCCCTCCTCCCCAAGCGGAACCAAAAGGAGATCACCTCCCTCATCGAGGAGTTCCAGTACCCCAAGTACGGCCCGGGGATGATGTGGGAGCGCTGCACCGAGCTGGTGACGGCCAAGGGCTGCGCCGTCGAGATGAACACCCGGGTCGTCGGCATCCGCCACGAGGGAGGCCGGGCGGTGGCGGTTGTCGCCGAGCGCAAGGACGGCACCCGCCAGGAGTACCCGTGCGACCACGTGATCTCCTCGATGCCGATCTCCCAGATGCTCAAGGCCATCGACCCGCCGGCGTCGGAGGTGGCGGTGAAGGCCGCCGACGACCTGCGCTACCGCGACTTCATCACCGTCGCCCTCGTCGTGCCCGAGCGGTACAGCTTCCCGGACAACTGGATCTACGTCCACGCCAAGGCCGTCCAGGTCGGTCGCATCCAGAACTTCGGATCGTGGTCCCCCTACCTCATCAAGGAGGGCCGGACCTGCCTGGGCCTGGAGTTCTTCGTCTTCGAGGGCGACGAGACCTGGAACAAGCCCGACGAGGAGCTCATCGAGCAGGGCAAGCGCGAGCTCGGCATCCTGAACCTGGTCGACCCGACCAAGGTCGAGGCCGGCTACGTGGTCCGCATGCCCAAGGCGTACCCCTTCTACGACGAGAACTACAAGGCCAACGTGGCCAGGATCGTCGCCTGGCTGGACGAGTGCGCCCCGAACGTCCATCCCGTCGGCCGCAACGGGATGCACCGCTACAACAACCAGGACCACTCCATGTACACGGCCATGCTCACCGCAGAGAACATCGCCACCGGCTCGACGCACGACGTGTGGACCGTCAACGTCGAGGAGGAGTACCACGAGGAGTCGTCGGACAAGAGCGC
>JALYYN010000106.1 GCA_030946525.1 Actinomycetota bacterium
GGCCGTCGGGTGGCGGATCTTCTTGTACTTGGGGTCGTTGGCGATGAACTTGGTGTTGCCGCAGAAACTGCAGTGGAACGGGCAGCCGATCGACCACAGCGTCTGGTAGCCGAGACCGTTGTTGTTCAGGTAATCGGCCAGTGCGATGGGGCGGAAGCCCTCGCCGCGGGAGTAGATCCGCTCGTCCTCCCCGTACTGCGGGAAGGGCAGCGTCTCCATGTCCTCGGCGGTCATCAGGGGCAGGAAGTCGTTGCGGACCTCGTCGTGGTCGCCCTTCTTGAACCAGAAGTTCCGCAGATCCCGGTAGTTCCGGCCGTCCTGGAGGCGGTCGTACAGCTCCTGGAAGGCAAACTCGCCCTCGCCGGTGCAGATGGCGTCGACGTCGGCGGTGATGGCGTCCTCGGGGTGGATGATCGGGTGGATGCCGCCCCACAGGATGAAGGTCGACGGGTCCAGCTCCCGGACCCGGTTGATGATCTTGCGGGTCAGCTCCGAGTACCCGGTCATCGAGGAGAACCCGACCAGGTCGGCGCCGGTCAGCCCGTGGGCGATCTCGTCGATGTCGGCGTCGCCCAACTCCCCCTTGGACCCGTAGGTGCCCTTCACGAAGTTCCGGATGCTGCGGTACCGCTGGGTCGAGACGTAGTACGACTCGGTGTCGGGGTTGGCCCGCGTCACGTAGGCGGCGATCTTCCGGAAGCCGTTGGCGGTGATCCCGTCTTCCAGGGACACCATCTTGATGCGCATCGAGGGACCTTTCGAACAGGCGCCAATGATCGCGGCCGGGGCGGTCGTTACCCAGGGCCCACGCTAACAGCCCCGGAGCGGCGAGCGGCCAGCCACCCGCCCACGCCTACCATTTGTAATGGTAGCATTCCCACCATGAGGGTTGCCATCGACAGCGCCGGTCGCATCGTCGTACCCAAACCCCTGCGCGACCGGCTCGGCCTGACCGGGCCCTCGGAGCTGGAGGTGATCGAGGACGCCGGCCGGATCGTCCTGAGTCCCGTGCCCGGCACGGTCGAGCTCGTCGAGCGGGAGGGGGTGCTCGTCGCCGAGCGCAGCGCCGACGTGGCCCCGTTGGATGCCGAGACGGTGCGGGACCTGGTCGAGCACCAGCGCCGTTGATCGCGGTCGACACGAGCATCGCAGTCGACACGAGCATCGCAGTCGACACGAGCATTGTCGTCGCCGGCCTGGTCGCCGACCACGCCCGGCACGAGCCGGCCCGGGCGGTGCTGGCGGCAGGACCGGCCATACCGGCCCACGTCGCCTTTGAGTCGTACTCGGTCCTCACCCGCCTGCCGGCGCCGGGGCGGCTGTCGCCTGCCGTCGTGGCCACGCTGTTCGACCGGGCCTTCGCCGGTCGGTACGTCGCCCTGTCGGCGTCCGAACAGGCCACGCTGGTCTCCGACCTGCCCGGTATGGGGATCGCCGGGGGAGCGGTGTACGACGCATTGGTCGCCGCCACCGCGCTCCGCCACGGGCTCACGCTCCGCAGCCTCGACCGCCGTGCGGCTTCGACCTACGAGGCCATCCAGGTTTCCTACGAGCTCATCTGAACTCGAGGGTCGTACCGGCACGCTCAACCTCCTCGAGCGAAGCGCATGGCGTCCAGCTTTCGGGGCATACCTGGCAGCGGTCGTACTCCACTCCCGCCATCAGTAGGTGCGACGGCCGGTCGTCCTCGACGAGGGGGTCCCGCCTCTCGGCCATCCTGCTTGCGTCACCCAAATTGAGGAGATCTTGACCGGCTCTTGAGGCTGACTTGAGGTTGGGACGGTTCACTGCAGGTGAAGGGTCGATCAAGGCCTCCTCCTCGTCCTCGGGTGGCAACGAGCTCGGACGATCGCGACGAATATCTCGAAAGGGAACTCATGGACACGAACGCACCCAAGCCGAGCAGCCGGGCGGGCGCCCGGACTCTCCTCGCTGCCGCGGCCAACGACATCGCCGAGCGCGATGGCACCGCTTTGGCGAGGCAATCGCGGACGGTGGCCCCACGGACGGCGATGGCAAGGGCTGCGATTCCAACAACGGCGGTCCCAGGGGCGCCGGCTCCAAAGAAGCGAGTGTCGGTGAGCCCCCGGACAGCGATACCACCCACAGCCACCCCCGGGACCGAAAAGCCTGAAGCGCCTGCGATCGCCTCCACGTCATCGGTACCGACCGCTTCCCCGATCATGCGGGAGCAGCAGCCGACGGGCTCGCCGCCCGAGGGCTCGGCGATCGGAACCAGCGCGATGGGCCACACCCAGCAATGGTCCCGGCAGCCCCAGCCGGGGTACCCAGCGCCGGCCAGCAGTTCCAAGGCTGACGCCGCTTTCACCCTCGGGATCGTCAGCATCTTCCTGAATGTGTTCTACGTCCCGGGCATCCTCGCCATCGTCTGGGGCGGCCGGGAGCGCCGGGAAAGTGGCAAGGCACGCACCGGCTTCATCTGCGGGATCATCGGCACCCTGCTGTCCGCGCTTTTGACCTTACTCATCGTGGCCGTCATCGCCAGCGCCGGTAGCGCCGTGAATACCGCGGCCAAGAGCCTGCCCTCAACCCCAGCCTCCCAGCAGAACCTCAGCCCGAGCGCGTCCGGAGCGACACCGCCCGCATCCACCCCAAGCCCGGCCAGCCCCGCCAAGGCCGGCTACAACTTGGGGGCCACGGCCAAGACGGGTGACTTCATGGTCACGGTCTACGGCTTCAAGAATCCCCAACCGTCAACCAATACCTTCATCACGCCCAAGCCGGGCATGCACTACGTCTCAGTGGACGTGCAGATCACAAACCCGGACCTGAAATCGCAGCGGGCCTTCTCCTCTCTGATCGGCTTCCACCTACTCGACGCGCAGAACTTCCAGTACACGGAGGACCTCATGGACGCCGGTCTCACGCCCGGCGCGCCTGACGGGGAACTCGCCGCAGGTCAGAGCGTTCGCGGCTACGTGGGGTTCGAAGTCCCCGACACGGCCTCCGGACTGAAGCTCCGGATCCAAGGCGGTCTGACTGCGGCGGGCGCCGTCTTCAATCTGGCCTAGCCCACGGCGCCGTGAGCGGGTCGACCGAACAGCCGATTCGAGGGCCGCCAAAGCGGCTGATCGACATCTGAATCGGCTCCCGTGAGTGCGCCGTGGCCCGTACCTGGCCGACCCCGTCAAGGAGATCGAGGCCGGGGTGCGCTACGCGGAGGCGGCGGCGGCTGGGGCCTACGAGCTGGTGTGGGCGGCTGAGATCGCCGTGGTCTCGGAGGCATGACCTGGAGACGCTCACTACGATCGAGATGTGCGAACAAGCGAGTACACCTCGCGCTACCCACCGTCGGGCCCGGAGGCGAGACCCGGAGATGGTCCTGACGCTCATCGTTTACTGACTGTCGCCGATGGCGTCAGAGAGATGCCAGACTGTATCGCCACCATGCGCGCTTCGAAGTCGCCTGGATCTAGAGAGAACTGCTACCTGTGGGTCATTCTTCCTGATTCCGTGCCAGTTGTCCTTGAGACCGGCGAGGACGTTCTGCCGCCGCCCCTGTCGATGGGAATGGTGAAGCACACGAACCTGACTGGTGGAACGCCCGCATGCTGTGGGGGTGAGCTCTGGCTAGACGTTGTTGATGCTGAGACTCTCTACGTGACGGGTGGTTCTGGGCGGTACGGAGCGCGGAGCCCGCAGCAGCTGAGCGACGCCATACATGTGTTCACGCAGTTCGGATACACGATCCAAAGCGCTGGCTGGAGCGAGGAAAACGACTGTCCTGAAAGGGTCTTTCGGTGATGTCCTCAGGCGACGACCGACGAGGCCAAATGCTGGACGCGATTTTCGGGCCAGGGGACTCCTTGGAGTCGCTCAAACGAGCGCGTGCATCCAAACGAATGTTCGTGCGTGGCTTAGACCTGCTTACATTCGATACCTCGTCGCGAGCAACCGGGCGTCGCCTCACGGCAACAGAAGCTTACGAGGCATTTGGGATCCGTAAGTTGTGGGAGGTTGCGACCGAGGGTTCAGCAGTAATCTCCGACACGCCCGCCGCGGCTGGGCGCGTGCTGCGGGAACGGCGTGAGCAGTTGGGGGTACCGATAAGGTCCGTCGCCAACAAGAGCGGCTTGGTACCAAATGTGGTGGAGGCCCTCGAACGATCAGTTCGACGGCCCGTGCGCGAGTACGAACGAGTCGCACGCGTGCTTGGGCTGGATGAGCGGGTTATTTCATTTCGGCCGACTCCCGCCGGCAACGAGACACTCAGCGTGCGGCTTCGCACCCTCGCGGATGAGCGGCCAGTCCTTTCGGTCAGTACTGTCATCAGTCTCTCCGAGGCCGCCTGGGTTGCGATGACACAAATTCGGCTTGAGGACCAGCTTGGCCTTTCCGCAAGCCGGCGTCACTTTCTTCAGTGCGACGACTATGGATCGCCCGGCTATCCGGCCTACGAGATCGGATACGAACTCGCCGATGCACTACGTAAAGAGCTCACCCTTGGTGAAGCACCGATCCAGTCTATGCGGAGGCTTGCCGAGGACACCCTCAGTATTCCAGTGATCCAAACCCAGCTTAATGACCGTATCGCCGGGGCGACCGTCCAAGCGGCAGGCCGTCGCGCTATTGTCCTGAACATTGACGGCTCCAACCGCGACGTCCTTGTGCGCCGGTCGACAGTCGCCCATGAGATCGGGCACTTGCTATTTGATCCTTCGCCCGAATTGGAGGACCTTCGTGTAGACGAATACGAGGAGCTGGAACAGAGGGCAGACACCCGGCCGGATCCTGTCGAGCAACGAGCGAACGCATTTGGCGTCCAGCTACTGGCGCCGCAACGGCTGGCTGTCGAACGGTACCGCCGTTCGTCTGACCTATTTACGGAGGTATTGGACTTTTTCGGTGTGAGCTTTACGGCTGGTCGCTATCAGGTGTGGAACGGTCTTGAACGCTCAGTTCCGCTTGAGGACATTCAAGCACCGAATCGCAGAGCCGAAGACGATTGGGAGGGGCGGGAAAGCTACACGATCGTCTATCATCCCATTCGCGCCCTTGCTGCTCGACCGTCACGGGCAGGACGATTTAGTGCCGTAGCGCTGCGCGCCGCGACGGCTCGCGTCGTGTCGTGGGACACGGTTGCAGAGTGGCTATTTTGCTCGCCCACCGAGGCACAGGCGGCGGTCGAACCTGTCGCCGGTCTGTTCCCGGAGGTCTTCGTCGACGGCTGAGTGAAAGGGTCCGTCTCGGAACCACTAGTAGTTCGGTCACGAGCCCTCAGGTCGTATTCTGATCACGCGAGTCAGCATGGCCCGAGGGAAAGACCTGCTCAGTTCCGGTAACCTTACGGTTAGCCTGGAGGTTGCATGGAGAGGTTTGTAGGAGTCGAAGACGCTCGTGGGTCTCTCGGCCGGCTGGTGGAAGAGGTTGCCGCCAGCGGCAACGTCGTGGCGCTGACCAAACGGGGCAAGGCCTTGGCCGTGCTGGTCAGCAGGGACGAATACCAGCAGATGAAGCTCGCCGCCAGCGAGCGAGCCCGAGTTGAACTGGGCGAAGCCCTCGGCTCGGTACGCCGAGCCGTGCGCGACGCGGGGCTGGAAGTAGGAGTGATCGATCAAGCAATTGCGGCTGCCCGCCAACTGTGATCGCCGTCGTGCTCGACACGAACATCCTCGTGTCGGGACTCGGTTGGTCCGGTCCGCCATCGGTGGTCGTCGATGCGGTGTTGGCCGGTCAGCTGATGCTGGTGTCCAGCCCATCGTTGCTGGCCGAACTGGAACGGGTTCTGGCCTACCCGAAGCTGGCCGCGGTGTTTGTCGATCCCGCCGGGATCGCCGGACGGATACGGACGTTGGCGGAACTCGTGGAGCCGGCGTCCACGCTTGCCGTCCTGGCCGACGAGCCTGACAACCGAGTACTGGAAGCCGCCGTCGCAGCTCGGGCCGATGCGGTCGTAACCGGCGACAGCGGGCTGCTCGCCCTGGGCGACTACGAGGGCATTCCGATCATGAGGGCGGCGGCATTCGTCGAGTGGCTCGGGAGGCAGTGAGCCGGCGCCGTGGCCTCGCGTGCTTCCCGGCGATGCGGGTGTCAAGGAGTTCGTCACCCGGTCCATCTCGGGGATCGCCTACGAGCTCCTCCGAGGGGTCGAGGCCGTCCATGTCGTCGAGGCCGTCGATGTCGGTGGCGTCGCCCTTGGTGCTCTGGATCATGGCCCAGACGATGTTCTCGCGACCCATCCAATAGTCGAAGCGGGCCCGCACCCGGGCGTAGCCCTCCATGGCGACCGCACCGAGCGTCCAGGCCACGTGGGCGGGCCGCAACCGGTCGTGGTCGGCCTGCATGTCCTTCCAGAGCTCGGCGCCCAGCAGTCCGACGTGAAGGCTGGGCACCGCGTAGTGCTGCTTGTGCCGGAGCCAGAGGTGGCCGGTGTGGATCTGGCGGCGCTGGCGGACGAAGTCCTCGACGGTGGCCGGGCCCCGGTTGCGCACGATGGCCTCGGGAACGTACTTGGACTGCCACCCGGCCGCCTCGATGAGGGCCTGGAAGCAGGCCTCGTCCACGGAGGTCCGCGGAAGGGTGACGACGGCCTCGGCCCGCAGGGCGATCATCTCGCCCAGCTTGGGCTGGTGGAGGGCGAGGCGGTGGTGCAGGCGCCAGAGCAGGTGGACGGCCCAGCCGAGGGGCGTGTTCGGGTCGTTGACCGGGACCGGCCTGCCTCCCGACAGGGCCACCGTGGGATCCCGCATCTCCTCGACCAGCCTGGTCAGGGCGCCGGGATCCGGAAGGACGTCGCCGGAGACGACGATGACGACCGGCGACGCCAGCTGGCGCAGCCCGAAGTTGATGGCTGCCACCTTGCCGGTGCGCTCCGCCTCCACGTAGAGGCGGACTCGGTCCGGGCTGCCGGCGGCCACTTCCGACACGGTGGCGACGGTGCAGTCGTCGCAGCCGCTGGCCACGACCACGATCTCGTCGATGCAGGGCTCGGCGAGCAGGCGGGCGAGGAGCGGACCGATGTTGGCGCCGTCGTTGTGGGTGGGGACGACCACGCCTGCGACCAGCCCGGCGTGCGGCGTGGGCCCGGACCCCGGGTCCGGCCGAAGGCCGCCGTGTCGTTGGAGGTGCGCTTCCGCCGAGGAAATGCCCGTACTCATGTGATCCCTCGCATCCGCTCAGCCACAGCACACACCTCACAGTTCCGACGGTCCGGACCCCGACCGGGCGAGGGATCTGCTCCCGGCCCGGCAAAGCGCTCATGGATGCGGCGACTGGAGGCGCGGAAGCCCGTGCAGATTAGTCTGCGACGTGGTCTCCATGCGAACGTCCCGGCTCGCACGCGTGGCGTTCCGACTGGTGGGCGCGTCGGCGTTGCTGGTGCTGTTGACCGTCCCGTCGCCGGCGGGGGCCCAGCCAGCTACCTGCTCCCGACCCGGGCTTGGGCCGCCGACTGCTTGTGTTGACCCGGAGGGTGGCAGCACGACCACCTCGCCGGCGCCGGGCCAACCCGCGACCCACGATCCCGGTGCTGCGCTGTGGGTTGGAGTCGCGTTCGGTGTCTCCGGCCTTGCAGGGATCGTCTTCGCCAACGTGCGGGTGCGGGTGCCGGAGCCGGAGGAGCAGGGATGACGTCCCGGCCTCCCGGGCCCGGCAAGCACGCAGCCGCCGACCTCGACCAGCCGCTCAACCCCTGGCTCGAGCGCCACCTCTGGGAACTGGGCCGTGAGGGCCCGGTGCTCGACCTGGGTTGTGGTCGGGGCTACTGGCTGCGCAGGATGCGTGCCGGCGGCCTGCGGCCCATCGGCATCGAGGCTGACGAGGCCCGCACCGCCGAGGCGCTGCGCCAGGCGCCGGTGGCGGTGGCCGACGGCGCCGCTCTGCCGCTGGCCGCCGCCAGCGTCGGCCTGGTGTGGTGCATCCACGTGCTCCACCACCTGGAGGAGCCGGAACGGGTGCTGGCCGAGGCCCGTCGGGTCCTGCGCCCGGGCGGCCACCTGGTCCTGGCCGAGACGGTCGAGGACAACCCCCTGGTCCGGGCCGGGCGGACCCTGTGGCCGGCCTGGGACGGCGTGCACGTGCATTCCCGCTTCACCGCGGCCCGCCTACTCGGGATGCTGGGCGACGCCGGCTTGCCCGTGGTCGCCCGCCGCCAGCACAGCCTGGTCTCCTTCGGGGCCTGGGCCCTGCCCGTCGGCGACCGCCGGGCCTGGATGCTGCTGTCCAGGGCGGAGAGCTGGCTCCCGAGCGCCTTCGACCGCTGGGGCGCCCATCTCGAGTGCGTGGCGCAGGCGCCGGCGGCGTGACAGCAGGCTTCCCGCCACGAGGGCCAGCAGTGTCCCGAGCGTGATGAGGCGGCCGACGAGGGCGGCGACGCCGGGGCCGTAGTCGAAGGTGATCCGGTGCTGGCCGGGGCCGACGGCCACGCTGATGAAGGCGCCGTCGGCTTCCAGGACCGGCGCGCGCCGGCCGTCGACTCTGGCTCGCCAACCCGGGAAATCGGCGTCTGCGACGACGACGAGCGACGGCGCAGCCCCCGAGCTCTCCAGCTTCCAATGGCCGGGACCGGAGCCCGTCACGGTGACCTCGGTCTGGCTGGGCGGCTGCGGGGTCAGCCGATCGTACGCGGGCGCGAAGTCGAGTGTGCGCTCCGGGTCGAGCTTGCCGTTGACGGTGAGATTCCCCGTACCGAGGACGTTCCGCGCCGCCAGGGCTTGGGGTTCCAGCTCGTCGAAGCAGCCGGGGCACTCGATCGCGAACGTGTACCGCTTCCCTGCCGAGTCGGGGATCGGATCGAAGCCGAACACGGCCATGCCGTAGGGGTCGACGCTCGTGATCCTGGAGCGGGCCACCTCGGTCCCTGGCCGACCGTCGGCGCCCACCTCACGAAGCACGAGCGATCCGCTGCCGATCGGCCCCTGCATCCAGATGCTGACGCCCTGCAACCCATCGGCGACGGCGGTGAACGAGGAACCGGGCGTGTCGCGTGGGCCGAGAAAGCTGCCCCCGGCGACCATTGGGGGGATGAACGTGTGCATGCCGCAGGCCGCACCGATCTCTCCTGCGATGGCGCTAGGGAGCGTGACTACCGACCCGGGGGCGCAAGAGCCCGGCGCAGCACCGGCCAGGGCCGTCGCCGCCAGCGCGGGGGACGCCTGTGATCGAGTCGTCACCACCGCGACGTTCTTGCCCGCCACTGCCACGGCCAGCTCCGGGCTGACCGTCCCGTCGTGCAGCAACAGCGTCCGGTCATATGCCCGGATCCGGGGAAGCGGTCGGGGTATTGGCTCGAGAACCAACTCGGACACCTTCTCGTCGGCGGTCGTTCGGTTGACCGTCTTCTCCCCGAGGATGTACGAGGTCGAAGAGAGAGCAAACGCCGCCGCCGCGTACGCGGGAGGGCCGACCAGGGCGGCGATGGTGAGCCGCCACAGGTGGCCGTACGCCACGGGATGCGGCCAACCAATGCTCACTTCCATGTGGCGCCGAACGAGGATGTCGACGGTCCTCGGGTCCTGGGACGGCACGGCGATCCGACTGCCGGGAGCTACGGCGGCCAGCTTGGAGGCGATCGCGTCGTAGGCCTGGGCCGACGCAGGTGTCCGCAGCCAGTAGAAGCTCCGGTAGGGCCAGGCATCGGCGACGACCGCCACGGCGAGGGCCGCGGCGAGGAGACCGGGCGCGAGGCGTCGCAGTCGGGGCCGGGCTCGCGGCATCCACTCGCGCACGTGCGCGACCGGCCATGCGGTGCCGAGCGCGAGCGCCAGCACGGAGATCACGTAGAAGCGGGAGAAGCGGATGCTCTTCAAGAGCGGGATTGTCCGCTGGAGGGTGAGGAAGGGTGTGAGGTACGGAGCGGCGACGAGCAGGACGAGGAGGCAGGCGAGGACAGGCCACAGCGCGCCGCGCAGCCCGAGGCGCCGCACGAACCCACCCGCCAGCGCACCCATCAGCAGCCCCGTGATCGCCATCGGGACGAACTGTCCCCGGGCCACCGGGCCGCTCACCGCCAGGGAAACGGCCCCCGTCGAGAGCCACATCGCCACTGCGGTGGCCACGAGGACGGCCGAGAACGTGCGGTCACCCTTCCGTCGAGCCACCAGGAGCACGCTGATGCAGGTCACGGCGACGGGCACCACCCCCAGGTACAGGGCGTAGCTCAGGAGGTGATCGCGATACACGCTCACCACACCGTTCAGCTCGCCGGTCCGCTGAAGAAAGCGGCCGAGCTCCTGGCCGACCGCAAAACCGACCCCACGAAGCAGTTCGCCCTGCACCAGCTCGGGGGGCGAGAGCACGAACGACTTCGACAGGGCGAGGAAAGGGAGGAGCCAGTGGGCGACAAGACCGAGGCAGACCGCCACTGCCATGCCCGTCCGAGCGAGCACCTGCCGCACGGTGAGGCCGTCGGGGCGCCGCCGGGCGCGGCCCACCTCGGCCAGCACCTGGAAGCCGCCGAGTAGGGCAAGGCCGTAGGCGTACTCGGCCTGGTGCAGGACCGCGAACGCCGCCGCCGCGCCGGCGGCGACCAGATAGCGGGTGCCGCGCCCGCGAAGGCCGTGCCGGAGGGCCCAGGTGAGCCACGGCGCAGCGGCGATCACTCCCATCGTGCTCTCGCTCCCGGACAGGGCGGCGTGGGAGATGACCAGCGGGCTGACGCCGTAGACCAGGCCGGCCAGGAGCGCGGCGGGGACGTTCCTCCACAGCGACCGGGCCAGCACGAAGGCACCCCAGGCGCCCGCGATCTGAAGGCCGAGCACGCCGGCCTTCACTGCGGACTCCGGCCCGGCCAGCGCGGCCATCGGGAGGAGTATGAACGCAGGGAAAGAAGGTCCGATGGCCCACACGGGCGAACCCGCCCACATGTCGGGCAGCCAGTAGGGCACGCGGCCGTTGGCCAGGAGGTAGCGGAGCGCGAGGCGGACGTAGACCACGATGCCGGGGCCGTCGATGACCAGATCGCCTTTGGCCCACCCACCTGTGAACGTCAACACAGAGGCGGCCAGCGCGGCGAAGGCACCGCCGGTTCCGCCGAGCAGTCGCCTCAGGCGAGCGGCCCGCACGCTCGTTGGCAGTGTCGTCGACTCCGCCGCCGGGTGGGCCATCGGAGAGATCTCTGACGGGGAACTCATCCGGGCGGCCAAGGTAGCAGCGGG
>JALYYN010000108.1 GCA_030946525.1 Actinomycetota bacterium
GTGACCATGGTCACGTCGGCGCCGGTGTCCAGGTGGGCGTCGACCACGTCTCGGTAGTCGAGGCGGTAGGGGGCGTCGGCGCTGACCACCAGGATCACGTCGGCACCGAAGTCACGCAGGAGCCGGCGGTGGCCCCAGAGGGCGTCGGCGTTGCCTCCGGAGAAGCCGCCTTCGGAGAATCCCCCCTCCTCGCCACCGGTGAAGGGATGCAGGATGAGGAGGCCGCCCTCGGTACGGTCGAGATCCCACGGGCGGCCGTTGGACAGGTGGTCCTCCAGCGAGTGGGGCTGGTACTGCTGGACGATCCAGACGTCGCCGATGGCGCTGTTGGCGCAGTTGCTGAGCGAGAAGTCGATGAGTCGGAAGAGGCCGGCGAAGGGCAGGGCCGGCTTGGCCCGGTGCTCGGTCAGGGCGCCCATCCGGCTCCCCTCCCCGCCGGCCAGCACGACGGTCAGGACGCGGGGGCGGCTCACGGGGTGGAGCTGCTCAGCCCGACCGTCCCGTGCGGCCGATGCGCTCGGCCCGGGTGTGATGGCGCTCCAGGGCGGCGTCGACGAGGTGCTCGATCAGGTCGGAGTAGCCGATGCCGGTCGCCTCCCACATCTTCGGGTACATGGAGATGGGGGTGAAGCCGGGGATGGTGTTGACCTCGTTCACCAGCAGCCCCCGGCCCTTTTCCTCGTAGAAGAAGTCCACCCGGGCCATCCCGTCCACCCGCAGGGCGTGACCGGCGGCGAGGGCCATGCCCTGGACCTCCTCGACGACCTCGGGGGGCAGCGGCGCAGGGACCAGCAGCTCGGCGGCGCCGTCGGAGTACTTGTCGTCGTAGTCGTAGAACTCGTGGCTGGGCCGCACCTCTCCCGGGACCGAGGCCCGGAGGCGGCCGTAGCCGAGGAGCCCGCACTCGATCTCCCGGGCGGTGACCGCCTCCTCGAGCACGACCCACTCGTCGTAGGCCAGGGCCAGCTTGACCGCCGAGGCCAGCTCCTCGACATCGTGGGCCTTGGTGACGGCCACCGACGATCCCAGGTTCGACGGCTTGACGAAGAGCGGGAACCCCAGCTCGGCGGCGGCCTCGTCGAGGGCGCCCTCGTCGATCTCGATGTCGCGCAGGGCCAGGTAGCGGACCTGGTCCATCCCCGCCCCGGCCAGCACGTCCTTGGCCATGGCCTTGTCCATGCACAGGGCGGAGCTGAGCACCCCGGAGCCGATGTAGGGGATGCCGGCCAGCTCCAGCAGCCCCTGGATCGTGCCGTCCTCCCCCAGGGGGCCGTGGACCAACGGGAAGGCGAGCGATTCCGGGGTCAGGACCGACGGATCGACACCGGGGCCCTCGGCCACCAGTTTCTCGTCGCCGGGCTTGCCCTCGGCCATCACCCACTGGCCGTCGTCGGCGATGCCCACGGGCACGACCTCGTACCGCTCCGGGTCGACGGTGGACAGGACTCGGGCGGCGGTCACGCACGACACCTCGTGCTCGGCCGAACGCCCGCCGAAGAGGATGACAAGGCGCACGGGTGCGGAGTCTAGGGCCGCGCCGGGGACGGGGCTTCCACAGGTCAGGTGGCAGTGTAGGGAGGATGCGACTCCGGGCGAGCGAGCTGGCCGCCATGGCGGGCGGGACCGTGTCCGGGCCCGACGTCGAGGTGGACGGGGCCTGCATCGACTCCCGCCTGGTGCGGGGCGGCGAGCTGTTCGTCGCCATCCGGGCCGCCCGGGACGGCCACGACTTCATCGACACCGCCCTGCACGCGGGCGCCGCGGCCTGGATGGGCTCGGACCCCTACCGCCCCGGGACCGGGATCGTCGTCGGCGACAGCGCCGTCGCCCTCTCCCGGCTGGCCACCGCGGCGAGGGACCGCCTCCCCGGGCGGGTGGTGGGGATCACCGGCTCGGTCGGCAAGACGTCGACCAAGGACCTGCTGGCCGCCGCCCTTGCCCGCCGCTTCCGGGTGAGCGCCAGCCCGAAGTCGTTCAACAACGAGCTGGGCGTGCCCCTGACCCTCCTGAACGCGCCCGACGGGGTCGAAGCCGTGGTGGTGGAGATGGGGGCGCGCGGGCCTGGGCACGTCGCCGCCCTGTGCGCCGTCGCCCGGCCCGCGGTCGGTGTGGTCACCACCGTGGGCCTCTCCCACGCCGCCTTCTTCGGGACGGTCGAGGACGTGGCCCGGGCCAAGGGCGAGCTCGTCGAGGCCCTCCCGGCCTCCGGCACCGCCGTCCTCAACGCCGACGTCCCCCTCGTCGCGGCCATGTCCGGGCGGGCATCGGCCCGGGTGCTGACCTTCGGGATAGGCACCGGCGACGTGCGGGCCGAGGAGGTCGCCCTCGACGACGACCTGCGGCCCAGCTTCCGGCTGTGCTCGCCGTGGGGCGAAATCCGGGTGGCCCTGCAGGTGCGCGGCCACCACCAGGTGGCCAACGCCCTGGCTGCGGCGGCCGCCGCCCTGGCCTGCGACACCGGCATCGAGGACGTGGCGGCCGGGCTGGGCGACGCCCGCCTGTCCCCCTGGCGGATGCAGCTTGAACGGTCGGCCTCGGGCGCCCTGATCCTGAACGACGCCTACAACGCCAACCCCCTCTCGGCCGAAGCCGCCCTCCGGGCCCTCGCCGCCCTCCCTGTGGCCCGTCACACCGCCCTGCTCGGGGCCATGGCCGAGCTGGGCGACGTGGGCCCCGCCGAGCACGCCCGGATCGGCGCCCTCGCCGCCGAGCTGGGCATCCGGGTCATCGCCGTGGACGCTCCCGGGTACGGCGGGGAGCTGGCCGGCGGTGCTGCAGACGCCCTCGACCGCCTCGGCCCGGTGGGCGCCGACGACGCGGTGCTGGTCAAGGCCAGCCGGTCGGCCGGGCTGGAGACCCTGGCCGCCACGCTCGTGGCGACAGCGACGGTGGCGACGTGAAGATCTACACGCGCAAGGGCGACGACGGGACGACCGGGCTCCTCTTCGGAGGCCGGGTGGCCAAGGACTCGGCGGCGCCGGCGGCCTGCGGCGACGTGGACGAGACGCAGGCCGTCCTGGGCCTGGCCCGGGTCACGGTCGATCAGGGGTCGGAGGCCGACTCGCTCCTCATCGGCCTCCAGCGGGACCTGTGGGTGCTCATGGCCGAGGTGGCGACCGCGCCCGCTCACCGGGACCGGCTGGTGCCGGGCCGGACCCTTGTGACCGCCGAGATGGTCGCCGCCCTGGAGCCGCGGATCGACGACCTCACCGGCCGCTTCGACCCGCCCACCGAGTTCGTCCTGCCCGGCCAGACGCCGACCGCCGCCGCCCTCGACCTGGCCCGCACCGTGGCCCGCCGGGCGGAGCGCAGCGCGTTGGCCGTCGCCCCGCCGGAATCCCACGTCATCCCCTACCTCAACCGCCTGTCCGACCTGCTGTGGACCATGGCCCGCTGGCAGGAGGGCCACGCCCTGCCTGCACGCGGTGCCCGGCCGGCCCCGGCCGACCCCATCCCCCCCGACGACGAGACCCTGGAGTAGCCGTGCCCCTCACCTTCACCATGACCGAGGAGGTCCCCGCCGACGCCCTCGTCGTGGGCGCCCCCGTCTTCGCCGGCCGCCGCCTGCCGCCCGGTGCGGGAGCCGACCTCGACATGGCCTTCCTGGCCCAGCGCGGCTTCGAGGGCCGGCCGGGCGAGGCGCTCGCCATCCCCTCCGGGCGGGGCATGTGGGTCGCCCTGGGCGTGGGTGACCCGGACCACGTCACCGCCGAGACCCTGCGGCGGGCGGCGGCCGCCTTCGTGCGCACCGCCTGGCGCGACACCGACGCCGCCACCACCCTCCTCGCCGCCGCCCCCGCCGGCCTCGATCCCGCCGTCGCCGCCCAGGCCGTCGCCGAAGGGGCGTTCCTGGCCGCCTACCGGTTCGGCCGGTACAAGTCCGACCCCAAGGCGTGCCGGCTGGAATCGATGGCGGTGGTGCGACCGGCGACGTCAGCCGGCTCGGCCGACGGCGTCAGCCGCGGGCTGGCCCGGGGCGCTCGCGTGGCCGCCGCCGTCGCCCTGGCCCGCGACCTGGTCAACGAGCCGGCCGCGGCCATGACGCCGCGCCGGCTGGCCGAGCGCGCCGCTGAGGTGGCGGAGGCGGAGGGCCTCACCCTGACCGTGCTCGACGAGCACCAGATCGTGTCCGAGGGACTGGGCGGCCTGGCCGGCGTGGCCCAGGGCTCCGACGAGCCCGCCCGGCTGATCGAGCTGGTCTACGACCCGCCCGGGGCCGACGGGGCGATCGCCCTGGTGGGGAAAGGGATCACCTTCGACTCGGGCGGCCTGTCGATCAAGACGGCCGAGGGCATGGAGACGATGAAGACCGACAAGTCGGGGGCCGCCGCGGTGCTGGCCGCCATGTCGGTCATCGCCGCCCTGGCCCCCCCGGTCAAGGTCATCGCCATCATCCCCACCACCGAGAACATGCCCGGCGGCGCCGCGGTGAAGCCGGGCGACGTCCTGCGCATCCGAAACGGCAAGACGGTGGAGGTGCTGAACACCGACGCCGAGGGCCGGCTGGTCCTGGCCGACGGGCTCTCCCTGGCCGTGGAGGCCGGTGTCGACGCCATCATCGACGTGGCCACCCTCACCGGCGCCTGCATCGTGGCCCTGGGGCGCAGGATCGGCGGCCTGATGGGCAACCACCAGGGGTGGATCGACCAGGTCCGCAGCGCCGGCGAGCGGGCCGGGGAAGAGCTGTGGCCCCTCCCCCTTCCTGAGGACTACCGCAAGCTCATCGACTCCGACGTCGCCGACGTGAAGAACATCAGCGGCGGCCGCTACGGCGGAGCGCTGACCGCCGGGCTGTTCCTGCGCGAGTTCGTGGGCGACGTGCCGTGGGCCCACCTGGACATCGCCGGCCCGGCGCGCAGCGAGGAGGACGACGGGTACCTCCAGAAGGGCGGCACCGGCTTCGGCGTCCGCACCCTCGTGGAGGCCGTCATGTCGTTCCGCAAGCCGTAGGCGGTCAGCCGCCCAGGACCGCGGTCGGGCGGACCCGGGCCTGGTCGGCCATGCGGGGGACGTCGGCGGCGGCATCGTCGCCCTCCTTGAGCGCCGCCGAGGTCAGGCGGGCCATGCGCTCACAGGCCCGGTGGGCGAACTTGACCTGCTGGTGGCGGCCGAAGACCCGTACCCCCAACCGGACGATCGGGTTGCCGACGGGCGCCCGCCGGGAGAACCGGCTGGTGCGGAACTCGACCTCCCCGGTGTCGAGCCACTTCCAGACCTCGTAGTCCATCTGCCCCATCTCCAGGTGACCCTGGAGGGTGCGGTAGTTCCATCCCCACACCCGCACCTTCCGCCCGCCGACGTCCCTGGTCTCGTCGTGCACGCCGCCGACCCGGACGCCGAACCGGAAGCGCAGCCCGTAGAACCGCACCTCCAGGAGCATGTCACGGCCCTCCAGGGGCCGATCGGGGTAGTAGACGGCCCGGACGATCGCCGGGTCGGCGAACTCGTAGTCGCGCATGAGCCGCTGGGCGACCTCCCAGCTCCCTCCCGGGACAGGCGGACCGGGCGGTTCCCCCGCCAGCGGCTGGCGGTACTCGTCGGACTTCCAGCCCGCGTCGGTGGTGAAGGAGTCCGCCGGGCCGGCCTGGAAGTTGAGGGCCTTGTCGTGCAGCTCGGCGAGGATCCGCTGGGACGACGGGCTGCCGAGCGGCCGGTCGGCGCCGCCGGCGTCAGACGGGTCGTCGTCGGATGGGTCGTCGCGCTCGTCGACCCGGCGGGTCTCGACGTCGAGGCCACCGGTCAGGCGGCCGCCGGCGATGTGGGCGGCCCGCTCGAGGAAGGAGGTCCACATGTGGAACTGGACCTCCTTGGCCATACGCAGGCGGGTGTACATGAAGCGCGACAGCTCGTCGCCGCTCCGGGCCCAGGACTCGATGGTGAAGGCGATCTCGCCCCCGGCCTCGTCGACGGCTCGGAACTCGATCTGGCCGGCTTCGAGATGGCCTTCGAGGGTGGCCAGGCGGAAGGAGCCGGGTTGCACGTCCACCACCCGCACCGGGCCGTCCCACGGGCCGGGCATGCGCACGACGTACTCGTCGCCCACCTCCATCCGGCCCTTCTCGCCGTAGACCTTGGTGAACCGGGCGAACTCGGTGGGGGCCAGCTTGTTGATGTCGGCCTTGACCCGGTCCATGAGCGCCTCGGCGGACAGTCGCGGTTCGCGGATGCGGGCGACGTACCGGCGGTGGAACAGCGGCCCGACCCCGACGTCGTCGAGCTGGGCCTCCTCCAGCGGCGCACGGGGAGGCATGGCGGGCGGGGCGTCCTGATCCAACGACCCGGCGAGCTCACGGCGGTGGAAGGGCGTGGTACGCCACATGTAGTGCCAGGCGGTCAGGCCGATGCCCACCGGCCAGACGGCGGCGGTAGCGAGGCGGCTGGAACGTTTGGGTCGACGGGGCACGGGCGCTCCCATTCCTGCCCGCGAGGGCCACAGGACGGCTGTGTAGCGTTCTGCCCATGGTCAGGAAATTCATGCATGAACGGGGACTTCGCGGCCGGCACCTCCACGTGCTGTCCCTCGGCAGCGTCGTCCTGTGCATCGGGTTGTGGATCCGGGCCAAGACCGTCGACCAGGACGAGCGGGGCAACGCCGAGCGGCGCGCCCTGTTCGTCGGCCTGTGGCCGCCGACGCTCTGGCTCATCGGCGACACCCTCGAACGCGGGGAGTGAGCCGGCGCCGGCCCACGGACTTTGGGTAGAGGGCAGGCATGACCTTTCCGTTCCTGTTCGACCCGGTGCACCGGACGTTCGCCCTGCTGTTCGGGATCACGCCCGACAACGCCCGGGTGGAGGTGGCCGACGGACACCTCCTGGCCCGCTACGGGCCGTGGTCGGTGCGGACCCCGCTGACCAACGTCGCCTCCACGGTCGTCACCGGGCCCTACTCCTCGGTGAAGACGATCGGCCCCGGGCGGATGTCGATGGTCGACCGGGGCCTGACCTTCGCCTCGAACGGCTCCCGTGGGCTCTGCATCTGCTTCCACGAGCCGGTGCCCGGGCTGGAGCCGACCGGTCGCTTGCGCCACCCCGGCCTGACCGTGACCGTGGCCGACATCGACGGCCTGGCCGCCGCCCTGAACTCGCCAGCCCCGCCGGCCTGAACGTCGTCGGGCGAACCGGTGACACGGCAGGGCGCTATTCCGCTCTGGATGACCCCGGTTCGATAGGAGGGCCTACGTCAGGTCGATCTGGGAGTGGTCGCCGAGCATGAAACGGTTGGCCCGGGGGCGGCGGGCCGAGCGGGTGACGACGACCTGCTTGCCGATGAGGGAGTCCTCGACGCGGGGGATGTCGACGATGCGGCTGTCGTCGAGGATCACCGAGTGCTCGACCTCCGACCGGATCACCTGGCATCGGTCGGCGATCGAGGTGAACGGGCCGACGAAGCTGTGCTCGATGCGGGTACCAGCGCCGATGATGGCCGGACCGCGGATCGTCGAGGCGATCACCTCGGCGCCGGCGCCGACGATCACCCGACCCTCGATCTTCGAGTCGGCGTCGACCGCGCCGTCGATGCGCTGGTCGAGGGTCTCGAGGATGAGGCGGTTGCCTTCGAGCAGGGCCTCCAGCTTGCCGGTGTCGATCCACCAGCCGTCGACCACCTGGTGCTGGACCCGGTGGCCGTGGTCGATGAGCCACTGGATTGCGTCGGTGATCTCCAGCTCGCCCCGACCCGACGGCTCGATGGCCCGCACCGCCTCGTGGATGGTGGGGTCGAAGAGGTAGACGCCCAC
Organism: Actinomycetota bacterium; assembly: GCA_030946525.1. Classification (GTDB taxonomy): domain Bacteria; phylum Actinomycetota; class Acidimicrobiia; order Acidimicrobiales; family AC-14; genus CADCTB01. Next base: position 7,737 of record JALYYN010000108.1, read on the forward strand.
CAGGGCCAGATCGGAGGGAGGGTCGACCGGCTTCTCGACCAGGCGCAGGACCTCGCCGTCGGCGTCGATCTCGGCCACGCCGAAGCGCTGGGGGTCGGGCACCCGGGCCAGGAGGATCTGCGCCACCGCCCGCTTGGCGCCGGCCTCCCGGCTGTGGGCCTCGAACTGCTCGACGAAGCCGCGCACGCCCTGGCGGAGCAGGTTGTCGCCCAGATACATGACGAAGTTCTCCTCCCCCAGGAACTCGCCGGCGATCAGGACGCAGTGGGCCAGGCCCAGAGGCGCGTCCTGGGGGATGTAGGTGACGTTGAGGCCCCAGTGCGACCCGTCGCCCACCGCGGCGCGGATCTCGGCCTCGGTGTCGCCGACCACGATGCCGACCTCGACGATGCCGGCCTCGGCCATCTGCTCCAGGCCGTAGAAGAGGATCGGCTTGTTGGCCACCGGGACCAGCTGCTTGGCGCTGGTGTGGGTGATGGGGCGCAGGCGGGTGCCCGCGCCGCCCGACAGGATGAGCGCCTTCACCTGCCGGTTTCTAGCCGCTCACCGGCGGCCCATCCATTGGGGCCGCCCACCGGGACAGCTCCTCGGCGGTGAGACGGCCCCGCCGGGCCAGCCTCCGCCGGGCCGCCAGGGCCTCGGGCACCAGGCGCAGGTAGGCCCCATAGGCGTGCAGCCGGCGGCGCACCGTCTCCGTCGAGATCGGCAGCCGCCGGGCGGCGAGGGGGGCGAGGACGTCGCGCCGGGCGTAGGAGCCGGTGACCAGCAGGTGCCGGGCCACCTCCCGAACGGCGAGGGCTGGCGGGGCGTTGCGGGTCAGGGTGAGCAGGCGGTTGCGGCCGTCGTAGTGCTGGAAGAGTCGCGACCCCTCCCCGGACGACGCCGAGTGGACGTGGCGCACCACCGACGAGGGCACGTAGAGGTAGCGCCAGCCCTGGGCCCGGCCCCGCCAGGAGAGGTCGAAGTCCTCGTAGTAGAGGAAGAACCGGTCCTCCAACAGTCCGACCGCCTCCAGGTACCGCCGGGACAGGAGCACGGCGGCGCCGCACCAGGCGAAGACCTCCTCGCCCCGGTCGTACCCACCGCCGTCCGGTTGGAGGTAGCCGCGGTCGGCGCCGTGTCCGTCCGGCAGGAGCACCGAGCCCACGTTGTTCACCACGTCGAACGGCTCGCCGCCCAGCGCCACGGGGTACCAGCGGGGCTCGGGTCCGACCTCGATGTCCGTCCGGGCCGAGCCCGAGCGGGCCGTCGCGACGTGCGACGCGGCCGACGACAGCCGCAGCTCGCAGGTGGGCAGGGCGCCCCCCTCGCCGGCCGGTACCCGCAGGAGGGCGGCTCCGTCCGTCCACTCGAACGGACCGTCGCCCCGGCCGCCGTGCTCCAGTCCCCAGAAACCGGTGACGAGCTGGATCCGGCCCCACGCATCCCGGCCGTCCAGCCTCGCTCCCGACAGCTGCACGCCGAGGGGCCGCCCGTCGCCCCGTCCCCGCACCGTCGTGCCCGACGACAGGCCCACGTCGACGAAGCGGTCGGCGAAGAGGATCTTCGGGCAGGCGGCGCCGACCGTCGGATCCGCCGTAAGGGCGTCGACGAGCGGCGCCAGCCAACCGGGGTCGACGGTGGCGTCGTTGTTCAGGAGGGCGACGTGGTCGACGCCGTCCATGTCGGCCAGGGCCAGGTTGCACCCGCCGGCGAAGCCCAGGTTGGCGCCCGCGTCGACGATCCGGACCGCGGGCAGCTCGGCGGCCACGGCGGCCGACACGCCGTCGGTCGAGCCGTTGTCGACCATGACGACGTCGAGCCGCTCGGGGGGCCACTCCGTCCGCAGCACGCTCCGCAGGCACGCCAGGGTAAGGTCGCCGCCGTTGTAGTTGACGACGACGACCCGGACCATAGCCCGCCCAGGAGCGGCCGGCTCAGGGCCCGACAGGCCGGTCCGTCCCGTCCGGCGGGAATGCGACCCGGCCGATCGTCACCCGCCGCAGCCGGCCGAGGGCCTTGGACGCGGCCAGGCCCAGGCCCCCGGCCCGGAGGTGGTCGAGGGCGGTGCGCACGTCGTAACCGACGCCCCGCCAGCGCTCCTTGACCTCGGCCAGGTCGGCGCGCATGCCCGCTCCGAGCGCGGGGTCCAGCAGGTCGGGAGCCCGGCGGGGCGCCCGGCAGAACGCCACCAGGGGCGCCAGCACCTGGGGCCAGGTCAGTTCGGCGGCCAGCCGCCCGGCATTTACACCCATCCGCGCCCGGAGCCCGTCGTCGTCCAGCATCCGCCCGAGGGCGGCCTCCAGGGCGTCGACATCGCCGGCCGGGACGGTGATCCCCAGCTCCCGTGCCTCGATGATCTCGGCCAGCGCGTCCCCCCGGGTCGACACCGTCGGCAGCGACGCCCACAGATGGTCGAGGATGCGGGTGCGGAACGACATCGACGTCTCGACGTGGTCGAGGTGGGTGCTCACCCCTATGTCGGCGTCGAGCAGGTAGTTCTGGCGGTCGTCGTAGTCCACCCAGCCCTCGTTGAAGAAGGCGTGGACGCCGGTCAGGCCGAGGCGGTCCGACAGGTCGCGGGCGGCGACGGCCGTGCGCATGGTCGGGATGTCGGGGTTCGGGTGCTTGAGCCCCATGAAGAAGAGCCGCACCTCGGGCCGGTCCCGGCGCAGGCGGTCGACGGCGTGCAGCAGGGTGAGGGGGTCGAACCAGTTGTAGATGCCCCCGCACCAGAGCAGCACCTTGTCATCCGCCGCGATGCCGGGCACGACCCCCTTGATGGCCGGGCGCGTCCGGACCGGCGGGGTGACCGGGACGCCGAAGGGCACCACGGCGATGAGGGACCGCAGGGTCTCGTCCTCGTCGTAGGTGACCGGGTTGACGCGGCCGAGCGCCGACAGCTGTCCGAGCCAGAAGTCCCGCTGCTTCTCCGACGCGCACAGGAAGAAGTCCCCGCGCAGGAGCTGCTCGTTGAGCACCGCGGTGGCGGACTGCACGGCCAGCAACCGCCCGCGCCTACCCTCCTCCCGGCCCTGCTCGAGCTGTTCGAGGTGGAGGGGGTCGTAGACGTCGGCGACCAGGACCTTCCCGGATCCGACGAGGAACGGCCGGTTGTGGATCAGCCATCCCTGGAAGATCAGCACGTCGCACCAGCGTTCGAGGTCGGCGAGGCCGTGGTCGTCGACCGCCAGGACCGGGAAGGGCGACGCCGGCAGGTCGGCGAGGGTGGTGGTGACGAGCCGGACCTCGTGCTCGGCCGACAGGGCCCGGGCGATCTGCCAGGCGCGGATGCCGGGGCCGGCCATCTTCGCGGTCAGGGTGTCGCATGTCGCGACGACGATGCGCACGCCGCCGACAATAGGTCCGCCCCCCGTCACGTCATTACGGTGGGCCTGTCCTCTCATTACGGTGGGCCTGTCCTCTCATTACGGTGGGGAGGTGAGGGCCCGGGCGTACATCCTCGTCATCGCCGCCTTCCTGCTCCTAGGCGGGGCGTGGCTGGTCACCAACCCGCCCGGCGCGGCGCCCGACGAGCCATCGCACTATCTGAAGGCCCTGGCCGCCGGGCGTGGCGAGCTCGACCTCGGGGCCCGGCCTCCCGTCCCGGCAGACGCCGCTGCCCTCCCACAGGAGATCCAGTGGCAGCTGCAGACGTCCCGGCAGGTGCGGATCCCGAACCGGCTCGATCCCACCAACCTGCCGTGCCCGGCGTTCCATCCCGACGTGTCGGCCGGCTGCCAGCTCCACCGGCAGGCGCCTCCGCCCGCCCAGGTCCAGCGCACGACGATCGTCGGCACCTACCAGCCCTTCACCTACGTCCTGCCCGGCCTGATGATGCGCTTCGGCGACAACGCGGCCTCGACCATGCGGCTCGGGCGCGCCGGCTTCTGGCTGGGCTCCATCGCCCTGTTGGCGGTGGCGGCCCGCCTGGTCTGGTCGGCCGACGAGCCCGGGTACTCCCTGGTCGGGCTCCTGGTCGCGGTCACACCGGCCGTGCTCTTCATGGGCGCCTCGCTGTCGGCCAACGGCCTGGAGATCGCCGCCGGGCTGTGCTTCATGGCGGCCATGGTCCGCCTGACCCGCGACGGTGGCTCGACGGGTTGGGTGTGGGCGGCGGCGGCGGGGAGCGGCGCGGTCCTGCCCCTGGCCCGGGTGACCGGCCTGCTCTGGGTCTGCCTGGGGGTGCTCCTGCCGGTGGCCCTCCTGGGGCTCCGGCCCGCGGCGGCGGTCGTGCGCCGGAGCGGGCGATGGGCGGTCGGCGCCGCGGGCGTGGTGGCCGTGGGCATGGCGTCGAGCCTGGTGTGGGAGCTGCTCGTCCAGCCCCACCCGGTCCGCAGCCTGGGCACCGCCGTGCGCGACGTCCCGTCCGAGCTGCGACAGCTCCCCGAGATCCTCGACCAGGCCATCGGGGTCTTCGGCTGGCTCGACACCCGGATGAGCCGGCCGGCCTACCTCGTCTGGAAGGTGCTGCTGGTCGGGATCGTGGTGCTGGCGGTGGCCGTCTCCCGGGCCCGCCGGCGGCTGGTGATGCTGGGGCTGGTCGTGGCCGGGGCCGCGGTGACCGTCGGCGTCGCCGTCCTGAACCGACCCACCGGGTTCGGGGCGCAGGGCCGTTACGTCCTGCCCTTCCTCGTGGCCGTGCCGCTGGTGGCCGGCGAGCTCCTGCTCGGCGGGACGGCCCGGCGGGCGTTCCGGCCGAACTGGCTGCCGCCCGTGGTCGCGGTCGCGGCCGCCGCGGTCCACGTCGACGCCTGGTACACCAACGCCCGCCGCTACGCCGTGGGGCTGCCCGGCCCGCTCAACTTCGTCGGCCGAGCGGCCTGGGCGCCGCCACTGGGGTGGCTCCTATGGATGGTGGTGGTGGCGGTTGCCGCCGCCGCCCTCGTTCTGGCCGGCTTCGCCGGCGTGCGATCGACCGCTGAGCCTGCGCCGGCCCCCGTCGAGGTCGAGGTGGGGGCCCGGCGCTGAGCCCACGGGCAGCGGCCGCCTACAGCTCCTCGGCGAGCTTGGGCTCGAGGCGGGCGAACACGATCACGCCGATGGCAAGCATGACCGCGGCCGCCACGATGATGTAGGTGAGGTCCTGCCAGCCCGGCAGGCGCAGGTCGTAGAGGCAGTTGTGGTACGCCCCGACGAAGCGGACCATGGGGTTGAGCTTGTACACGGTGAACAGGATCGGGTGCTTGACCAGGGCGTCGTGCACCACGTTGATCGGGTACACGATCGGCGTCGCGTAGAACCAGATCTGCAGGACGATGCCGATCAGGTGCTGGACGTCCCGGAAGTAGACGTTGAGCACGCTGAGCAGGAGCCCCAGGCCGACCACGAACACGGTCTGGATGATGACGATGACCAGCACCGGCACCAGCCACGGCAGCACGAAGTGGCCGGTCGCCAGCAGGGCGGCGGCGAGGACGGCCAGCTCCAGCAGGAACGACACCACCCACGAGGCGACGTTGGACGCCACCAGCACCTCGCGGGGGAAGAACACCTTCTTGATCAGGTTGGAGTTCCCGATCAGGGCGCCCATCGACCCCGACATCCCGTTGGAGAGGAAGTTCCAGGGGAGCAGTCCGGAGAGCAGGAAGAAGGCGAAGGGACGGATCCCGCTCGGGTTGCCGGGGGGCACCTTGACCTTGAGGAAATAGGCGAAGACCAGGGTGAAGATCACCATGGTGGCCAGCGGGTTGAGCAGGGACCAGGTCCAGCCCAGCACCGACCGCTTGTACTTTCCCCGCAGCTCCCGCAGGGTCAGGTTGACGAAGAGCTCGCGCGCCTCGGAAAGCTCGGCGACTGTGCTCATGTGACGGCGGTGCTCATGTGACGGCGGTGCTCATGTCAGCCGGCGACGCGGCGGGCGACGGCCCGGGCCTGGCGGGCCAGGCGCACCGAGGCCCGGCGGGCCACCATCACCGGCCCGCCGGCGCGGAGGTACTCGCGGGCCAGCAGCACGTCGGAGCGCAACGACGTGGGCCGGGTCACCGCGGTGGCCAGCGCGGCCAGGGCCTTGACGTCCTCCGAACCCGCAGGGGCGGCCAGGTCGGCGGCGCGCTTCGGGGCCCGGCAGAAGGCCAGGAGGGGCGCGAGGACCTTGCTCCACGCGTGGGTGGCCACCACCTCGGCCACCCGGCGCCGGCAGGAGGCGGCGAGCTCCTCATCGTCAAGTAGGCGGAACAACGCCTCCTCCAGGGCGTCGACGTCGCCGGCGGGCACGGTGAGGCCCAGGCCGTTGCCGTCGATGATGGCCGCGAAGGTGTCGCCGCCCGTCGCCACGATGGGGAGGCCGGCCCACAGGTAATCCAGGATCCGGGTCCGGAACGAGAACGCCGTCTCGACGTGGTCGAGGTGGGTGCTCACTCCGACATCGGATTCGAGCAGGTAGTTCTGGCGGTCGTCGTAGGGCACCCAGCCCTCGTTGAAGAACACGTGCTTGTCGGTGAGGCCCAGGGCGTCGGACAGGTTGCGGGTGGCGACGGCCATGCGCATCTCGGGGACGTCGGGGTTGGGGTGCTTGAGGCCGAGGAAGAACAGCCGGGCATCGGGGCGACGGTGGCGCAGCCGGTCCACGGCGTGCAGCAGGGTCAGGGGGTCGAACCAGTTGTAGATGCCGCCCCCCCACAGGATCACCTTGTCGTCGACGCCGATGCCGGGCACCACGCCCTTGATCGCGTTGCGGGAGTGGACGGGCGGATCATCGGGCACACCGAAGGGCACGACGGCGATCAGGGAGCCCATGGTCTCATCCGCGTCGTAGTTCTTCGGGTTCAGGCGGCCGACGGCGGAGAGCTGGCCGAGCCAGAAGTCCCGCTGCTTGTCGGAGGCGCACAGGAAGAAGTCGCCGCGGGACAGCTGGTCGTTGAGGGCGGTGGTGCAGTCGCTGACCGTCCGGGCCCGCCCCTCGGCGCCCTGGTCCTTGGACTGCTCGAGCTGCTCCAGGTGGAAGGGGTTGTAGATGTCGGCGACGAGGACCTTGCGACTGTCAGCCAGCCAGCGGAACGTCGAGAGGATCAGGCCCATGAAGATGACGACGTCGCACCACTTCTCCAGCGCCTTCATCTCGGAGTTGCCGACGGAGCGGCAGGTGAAGCGGGGGTGGGTGATGGTGCAGGTGCCGGTGGTGACCAGCTCGACGTCGTGCTCGAGCGAGAGGGCCTCGGCCATGGCCCACGCCCGGATGGCGGGCCCGGCCATCCGGGCGGAGAGCGTCTCGCCGGTGGCGACGACGATCCGGCGCCGGTTGCTGAACGCGGCCTCGAGCCCGAAGGCCTCTACCAGGTGGCGATGGGCTTCCTCGTAGCGCGGGTGGGCGTAAGCTGGCTCCAGCGCCTGGCGGAAGAGTGGTAGCAGCTCGGCGTCGCTGCGGCGACGCTCGGCCTGCAGGCGACGGCGGTCCTCGGCCAGCGACGGCAGCAGGTCGAGGAAGGAGTCGATGGCGTAGACCGGCGCAAGGGTCTCGCGCGACACGTCGGCCGACTCCTCCTCCGGGCCCTCCGGTGGCCGGGCGGCCAGGTCGAGCGCGTCGTGGTCGGCGTCGCCCCGGGAGACACCACGCCGCACCGCGAGCAGGAGGGCGGCGGGGAGGGCCTTGGCCAGCCGGTCGTCGCCCAGGTTCTTGTAGAGGCTGCACAGGGCGTTGCGCTCCAGGAGGAAGTGCTCGCGCCACGAGCCGTAGCTCTTCATCGACGCGTGGTGGCGGTGGTAGGCGACCGAGCCGGGCACGTACCGCACCCGCCAGCCCAGCAGGTTCAGGCGCCACCCGAGGTCGACGTCCTCGTAGAACATGAAGTACCGGTCGTCGAAGCCCTCGACGGCGCGGTAGACGGCGGCCCGGACGAGCATCGCCGCCCCGGTGGCGAACAGGACGTCCTTGGCGGTGTCGAACTCACCGGTGTCGGGCTGCTCGCACTCCCGCTTGTATCCCATGCCGTACCAGGTGAGCGAGCCATCGACGAAGTCGATCCGCTCCCCTTCCCAGTCGAGGACCTTGCTGGCTACGGCGGCGACGTCGGCCTCCTGGTCGAGCACCTCCACCGCGGCGGAGATCCAGGCGGAGGCCGGGCGGGCGTCGTTGTTGATGAAGGCCAGGAACTCCCCGCTGGCGTGGGCCGCTCCCAGGTTGCAGCCCCCGGCGAAGCCCCGGTTGACGTCGGACTCGACGACGACCGCCCCGGGCACCGCCTCCCGGATGCGGGCCGCGCTCCCGTCGCCCGACGCGTTGTCGACGACCACCAGCTGCAGCCGGTCGGCCGGCCAGTCGACGCCGTCGAAGGCCCGCAGGCAGGTGATGGTGTCCTCCGCGCCACGGAAGTTGACCAGGATCACCGACACCAGGCCGGTGCGGATCGCCGGCGGTGTCTCGAGCCCGGCCATCACCTGCGGCTCCGGTCCCGACCAGCCCGGTCCCGACCAGCCCAGTGTCGTACGTTGACGATCATGCGCGCCTCCACCCTAGTGCCGTGTCCATGAACGATTGCCCGCGTAGCGCCGAGTCAGGGGCGCCACTGGCAAGGCCGCAGGACGAAGGCGCACGCTCAGTGCGACGAGGACGAGAACGCCGCCAGCGGTGGTCCTGGCCGGCGGGACGCGGCAATGGTTTGTGGTCATGGCACTAGCGACCCGGTCCTCCCGGACGGCATCATCCGGCCACGGGCGGGACGGATGAGCGGGACCGGCGGGGAGGCGGCAAACCCCCTCCGCGACTACTTCGTCGCCAACGAGGGCCGGCTGATCCACAAGTGGATGCACTACTTCGACATCTACGACACCCACCTGCGGGCCTTCCGGGGCCGGCCGGTGACCCTGGTCGAGTTCGGCGTCTTCCACGGGGGCTCCCTGCAGATGTGGAAGCACTACCTGGGCCCGGACGCCCGCATCGTCGGCGTGGACATCAACCCGACCTGCACGACCCTCGCGGAGCCACAGATCGAGATCGTCATCGGCGACCAGGACGACCGCGCCTTCCTCGCCGGCCTGCGCGACCGGCTCGGCCCCGTCGAGGTGGTCATCGACGACGGCGGCCACCGGATGAGCCAGCAGATCGCCACCTTCGAGGAGCTGTTCCCGGCCGTGGTGGCCGGCGGCGTCTACCTCGTCGAGGACCTGCACACCAGCTACTGGGAGGACTACGGGGGCGGCTACCGGCTGCCGGGGACCTTCATCGAGTACGCCAAGGACCTCATCGACCAGCTCCATGCCTGGCATTCCCGCGACGACCGCCTCACCGTCGACGACCACACCACCCGCATCCGGGCCATCCACGCCTACGACAGCATCATCGTCTTCGACAAGGGCGTCGTTCCTCCCCCCGAGGTGCGGATGACCGGGACGCCGTCGTTCTAGCGACGCCCCGATCTACGGCAGGACGGGGGTGTGGGCGGGGCCGACGGTGATCGGCGACCATTTCCCCCCCAGCGCCACGTAGCCACCCGTCTCCCGCGGATCGCCGTGGGTGACGTCGAAGCGCAGGCAGCGGCGCAGGTAGTCGACGATGTGTGTGCAGGTGTAGTCGTTGATCGACGCCGACAGGTCGTAGGTGCCGGGCTGGAGCATGAGGTGGTCGACGCGGAGCTCGACCATCCCCTCGCCGGCGATCTGGTCCGGGATCGGCCCCCCCTCGCGGGTGCCGTGGGCCCACAGCCAGGTGTCGTCCAGGGTCTCGATGGCCAGGCCGAAGACGGGCTTCGACACCGGCTCGGTCGCCTTGTACCGCAGCCGCATGACCACCGTGTCGCCGGTGCAGGCCTGGGTGATGGGCCGGCCGCCGGCGTCGAGCAGCTCGACCGACGTCAGCCGGGCCTCGCCGGAGCCCCACCGGCTCTCGGCCTCGGTGGTTTCGACGCGGTCCTCGTGGCCCAGGTCGACGTACTTGTCCACCACCACCTCGGGGCGACCGGTGGAGACGATGCTGCCGTCCTTGAGCCAGGCGACCTCGTCGCACATGGTGCGCATGGCGTCGGCGGCATGGCTGACGATCACCACCGTCTTCCCGGCCCGGCGGAAGTCGGCGAACTTCTCCGTGCAGCGCCGCTGGAAGACGGCGTCGCCGACAGCCAGGACCTCGTCGACCAGGAGGACGTCGGGATCGATATTGATGGCGACCGAGAAACCCAGGCGCACGTACATGCCGGAGGAATAGTTCTTCACCGGCTGGTCGATGAAGCGCTCGAGGCCGGCGAAACCGACGATGTCGTCGAAGCGGGCGGTCAGCTCCCGCTTGGACAACCCGAGGATGGAACCGTTCAGGAACACGTTCTCGCGCCCCGACAGCTCGGGATGGAACCCGGAGCCCAGCTCCAGCAGGGCGGCCATCTTCCCGACGGTCCGGATGCTTCCGACGTCGGGCCGGAGGATCTTGGCGATGCACTTGAGCAGGGTGGACTTGCCCGAGCCGTTCTCCCCGATCAGCCCGAAGGTGGTGCCCTCCTGGATCTCCAGCGACACGTCGCGCAGGGCCCAGAACTCGTCGAAGCGGGCCCGGCCGGCGCGCATGACGGCGGCCTTCAGGGACTGGTTCCGCTCGTGGTAGAGCCGGAACCGCTTGCTGACGCCGTCGACGACGACGGCCTGCGCGCTCATCGCGCCGGACCGGTCATGGCGCGGGCTCAGGCACCGGAGAGCAGGTGGCGGGCCCGCCCGTAGACCGAGCGGGCCGAGCTCGACCACCGCATCGTACGGGTGGCGAGGACGCGTTCCAGCTCCTGACCGGCCCGGCCCAGGTCGGCCCGGGTCCGGTCGAGGTCGTCGGCGGTGCCGGCCAGCCGGGCTTCGAGATCGGCGGCCAGTTTCTCGGCGTCCTCGGCGCGGGCCCGCGCCTCTTCGCCGCCCCGCGTCGCCTCGGCCAGCTCCCGCTCGAGCACTTCGATCCGCGCCACCTGCTCGTCGTTCGTGGCCCGCAGGACCGCCACCGCGGCCTCGGCGTCGTCGGGCACGGCCCGGAGCACGAACTGGTACGTCGCCGACTCGGGATCGGCCAGCACGGCGTCGACGATCTCGGGGCCGAACCAGCTCTTCTGGACCGGCAGCGGCGTGTCGAAGAACCCGGCGGTGGTGCGGCGGACGTCGATGGGCACCAGGCCGGCGTCCCGGAACAGCGACTCGATGGACGCCCGGGTGAAGAACCGCAGGTGGGTGCTGTCGAGCAGGCCGAGGGGCTGATAGTCGAAGCGACCGGCCAGCAGGGCCAGCCTGACGCTGCCGTGGGCGATGTTGGGGATCGAGGCCACCACGCTGCCGCGGTCGGCCAGGAGCGGCCGGACGGCGCGCAGCGCGGCAAGGGGATCCTTGAGGTGCTCGAGCACGTCGCCGAAGACGATGACGTCGAACCGCTCCCCGCCGAAGGCGGCGGCCAGATCCAGCTGCTCGACGTCGCCCACCACCAGCCGGTCCAGGTCGGGACGGGCCTGCTCGGCCGCCTCGGCATCCGACTCGAGACCGGCGACGGTGCAGCCCTGCTCCGCCAGGGCGCGGGCCAGGTAGCCCGTGGCGCAGCCCACGTCGAGCACGCGCTTCGACCCTCCCACCAACTCCACCATCAAGGTGTGGCTGTTGTTGCGGTTGGCGAGGTCGATGTCGGCGTCGTACCGGGGGCCGTCCATGCGCGCCACCACGGTAGCCAACCCCGGCCGGTCGGCGGAACTGACATTCCGGCTATCCGTCCCGGCGTCGCCGCCCGGGGAAGGCCATGCAGGCGCCGCAGGCCAGCAACGCCACGCCGCTGAGCGCCGATCCGGCCACGAACGTCCGCGGCAGGTAGGAGAGGGCCACGGTGTGGCGGCCGGCCGCGACGAACACGCCCTGGAGGGCGCCGTCCACGGCAACGAGCGGCGCCGGCCGCCCGTCGATACGGGCCGTCCAGCCCGATGCCAGGTCCTGCGAAACGACCAGCAACGACTCGGCGGCCCCCCGGACGACGGCGTGGGCCCCGTTGCCGGCGACCCGCGACGAGACGACGGTCGACTCGTCGGCCGGTCCCGGCGCCGATCCCGGCGAGGCGGAGCCCGGGCGCTCGGCGCCGACGTAGGCGGCCACGTCGGCGTCCTCCGGCGGCCGGTGCGCCGCCCAGGCCAGAAGCCGGGCCTGGTCGGGGAACGCCCGCCACCGGCGGTGGGCGCTGACCAGGGCCCACGCCGCCGGCCGCTCGTAGATCCACGCCTGGTCGGTGGAGGCCAGCCGCACCGCCTGCCCGGGATCCTCGATCAGGAGCTGCCGGGCCACCCGGGACCCGACCATCCCGACCTCGACGTGGCAGCCCGGCAGGGTCGAGGTGACGGCCAGGCGGTAGGCCTGACCGGCGACCAGGTCGCGGCCCACCACGGCGAAGCCCGTCCAACCGCCGGTGGCGTCGCGGGCGGGACGGGCGCTCGAGGCGACCGTCCGGTCGCCGTCGACCAGCGACAGCCGGACCAGGGCGGCGCCGCACCGCCCGCTCGTCCGCAGCGGGAGGGAGACGCCGTTCAGCGGGCCGGGCGCCAGGCCGGCGGTCGCGTCGGGAGACAGGCCGTCCGCCGGGGCCCAACCGTCCCACGCCGTGTCGGCGCCCGCGTCGACCCGCCCGAAGGGCATCTCGTCGGTGCCCTCGGCGAAGTAGCGGACGGCGAGGTCGTCGAGGAGGGGCGACGTGAGGTTCCACTCCTCGCGCGTCAGGTCGATCTTGAGGGGATCGCGGGCGAAGGCCTGGGGATTGACGGCCTGGATCACCGCCCGGAGCTGCCGGGAGCGCAGCGCCACGCCCCGCAGGTCGGGCAGGCCCAGGGCCTGACCCGAGTTCGGGTAGAAGGTGAAGCCGGTGGCCGCGAAGCGGTACCGGCCGCCGAGCAGCGCTCCGAGGGCACGGTGGCCGGCCTGTTCGGCATAGAAGTCCCCGACGGGCGCCTCGGGGGTGAAGTGGCGCAGCGGCCAGCCCAACTGCAGGAAGAGCAGGCCGGCAAGGGCGACCGTCGCCGCCATCCGCAGCCGCTCCGACGGACGGCGCACCGCCAGCGCAGCGATCGCGGCGGCGGCCCCGGCCATCACGAAGGCGGTCGAGAACCCGACGGCCACCTCCCGGAGGCGACTGGCGGCCGAGGCGGCGCGGACGAAGGGGTCGGCGCGCAGCAGCGCGGCGGCGCCGACCACGCCCAGCACGACCACCGAGGCGGCCCGCGAGGCGCGGGCGCCGGCCTCGCCCCGCCGGGCCCACCACGCGTCCAGGCTCAGGGCGCCGATGACGGCGACGGCCAGGCTGATCACGAACCGCGACCGGCCGATCGGGTTCTGCGCTACCCCCGGGAGGTGCCGGACCACCGTCAGCAGCGGGGTACCCAGGTAGTCGACCACGAAGGCGACCACCGCCATCCCGCAGAAGAAGGGCCACGCCCGGGCACCCTCGGAAGCGAGGCGGGGGCGGCCCAGGGCGACGGCGACCAGGCCGGCGCCCGCGGCCAGCGCGGCGATCATGCCGACCCCCGAGATGCTCTCCACCGGGTTGAGCCCGCTCCACCACGGCCCGGCCAGGGGGTGGCCGATGGCGCTCAGATCGAACAACCCGAACAGCTGGATCGACGGGATGTGGGACCCGTAGCCACCGGCGCGGGCGTCCAGGGTGCCCCGTCGCACCACCTCGTCGACGAAGGGGACCAGGGTCACCGCAGCCAGGGCGACACCCCACACCATGGCCGCCGCAGAGGCGAGGGCCCGCCGCACCGCGGCGCGGGCGCCCGGCGCGCCCCACGCCGCCAGCCAGGCGGCCCACGCTGCGGTGGCGTAGACGGCGTAGACCCAGCCCGACGGGAACCCCTCGAACCAGCCCCACGCCACGAACGCGGCGAGCACCGCCATCCTGCGGAGGTCGGGGCCGCCGACGGTGCTTGATCGCGGCTCTCCGCCGACGGTGCTTGATCGCGGCTCTCCGCCGACGAGGCGGTGGACGGCCCAGAACATGGCCGGGAGGAGGAAGACGACGTCGATGCGGTGGATGAAGACGAGGTTGGTGCCGCTGAGGGTGTAGGCCACACCGGCCAGGACCGCGGGGCCCACGGCCGTCCCCAGGCGTCGAACCAGCAGGTAGGTGAACGCCTGGGACACCAGCAGGGCCAGGAACGCCTTGAGCCCGATGGCGTACCAGGCGGGCAGGAACAGGAACCCCACGCTGAGCGGCGACATGAAGCTGCCCAGGGGCAGGGTGCCGACGGGCTGGCCGGCGGCGACCGCCGGATCCCAGAGCTGGAAGGTCCCGTGCCGGAGGGCGCGGAAGAAGGAGAGGCCGGTGGCCAGGGACTCGGCCTGGTCGGTCTGGACAGGGGACACCACGTGCGGCCGACGGCGGAGCGCGTCCCGGTACGGCGCCGTCGTCTCCATGAGGTCGACGGCGGCGTAGGTGCGCCGCCCCAGCAGGGCCTGGGGCATGAGCAGGAAGGCACAGGCGAGGAAGACCGCGGCCGGCACGAGGCCACGGCGGAGCGCGTCGCCGGTCATGTCGTGGGATCTTGTCGCGGCACTCCCCCCGGGCGTCCGCGTCGGGGGTACCGGCGCGGGCGGGCGACCCGGGGCTATGGTGACCAGGCCCGAGGGGCGGCACGGCGCCCGAGTCCCCGGATGCGGTCAACACCGATCGTTCCCCATGACGCGGGCTTGACAAAGGGAGACACAATTTGAAGAAGCGCAACGGTTTCGCCGTTCTGGCCGCCGTCGGGATGCTCTTCGGCACGGTCGGAGTGGCCCACGCCGACACACCGATCAACTTCAGCTTCGGGCCGGCGTCCGGTCCGCCCGGGACGGTCATGACCGTCACCGGCACGGGCTGCACGCCTTCCTCGGACGTGACCAAGCCCAACAACCTCATCCTGCAGGGCCAGGGCACGACCCCTAGTCAGGGACCCTTCAACTTCACCACCCAGACCCAGCCCTCGGGGGCCTTCACCTTCCCGGTGAACACCACGGGCTTCGCCGCCGGCAGCTACCTGCCGGTTCTGTCCTGCCCGGGCAACCCGGACCACCCCAGCGCCCTGGGCACCAGCTTCTACACGGTGACCGTCGTCCCCGTGACGGGCGCCACCTACGTGCCGCTGACCCCGACCCGCATCCTGGACACCCGGAACGGCACGGGCACCGGCGGCGGGAGTAATCCGGTCGGCCCCGGCGCAACAATCGACCTGCAGGTCACCGGCGTGGGCGGCGTGCCCGCCTCCGGCGTGGCCGCCGTCGCCCTGAACGTCACCGCCACCGGCGCCACCGGCCCCGGCAGCTACCTGACGATCTACCCCACGGGCAGCACCCAGCCGCTGGCGTCGAACCTGAACTTCAACCCCGGCACGGCCATTCCCAATCTGGTCATCGCCCGGGTGGGCCCGTCGGGCAAGGTGTCGATCTACAACAACCTCGGCTCCGTCCACGTGGTCGGCGACGTCCAGGGGTACTACGCCGACAGCCAGACCTCCGGCTCCACCTACGTCCCGGTCAATCCCCTTCGCGTCCTCGACACCCGGACGGGCACGGGCGTGGCCCAGGCCCAGGTCCCGGCGGGCGGCACCATCTCCCTGACCGTGGCCGGCGTCAACGGCGTCCCGGCCAACGCCACCGCCGTGGTCCTGAACATGACCACCACCCAGGCCACCGGTCCGGAGAGCTTCCTGTCCGTCTACCCGTCGGACGGCACGCTGCCGACCGTCTCGAACCTGAACTTCACCAGCGGCCCGCCGTCGACCAACGCGGTGGTCGCCCGGGTGGGCACGGACGGCAAGGTGAAGATCTACAACAACCTCGGCTCCACCGACGTCGTCGCCGACCTCAACGGCTACTTCGCCGCTCCGGTGGCGGTGGGGACGGCGCCGCCCGGGCAGGTCTACTACCCGATCAACCCGATCCGGGCCCTGGACACACGGAACGGCACGGGCACGCCCGGCGGCGTCAGCGGCCAGTTGGGCGCAGGTAACACCATCGACCTCGCCGTCGCCGGCGTGGGCGGCGTGTCGACCGGCGCCACTGCGGTGGTGCTGAACGTCACCGCCGCCGACTCCCCCGGTCCCGAGAGCTACCTGACCCTGTTCCCGTCGGGAACGGCCCGGCCGCTGGCGTCGAACCTCAACTTCGTCGCCCAGCAGACGGTGCCAAACCTGGTGATGGTCCGGCTCAACAACGGGAAGGTGTCGATCTACAACAACCTGGGCTCGGTGGCGGTCATCGCCGACATCCAGGGCTTCTACGCCGCCGCCGCGTAGACATTCCGGCCGGGCCGACGAGGCCCGGTGAGAGTTGCAACAGGGGCCGCCGTGAGCGATCACGGCGGCCCCTGGCGCGAACGCCGGGGAACGCGGCAACCGCCCGGGGTGGTAGCGGGCGCCCCTCCTGCGACTACCGTGACTGGCTTGACACTCCGAAGACTGATCCTGATGGTCGCGATGACGGCGACCGTGCTCAGCCCATCTCTCGGCGGAACCGCCCGTGCCCAGGCCGCCGACCCCTCCGGCGACGTCGCGCCGGTGGCGGGCGACACCCAGCCCACCCCGCGCGACGCGGGACGAGCCGCCGACGCCGGCCGCCAGGCC